>DRNA01000210.1 GCA_011322365.1 Aeromonadales bacterium
GATAATAAAACTTCCATGGCAATTTACTCTTTTTTTCTGAATAAACTGGTAGAGCTATCTAAATCCACATCGGGTACTGGCACCTCCAGTAGCTACTCGGGCATAACAAATCCTGCCAGTAACATACTCGTTAACTCGAGCCAATCCGTTACAAATGACTCTACATCAAATAATAATAATACTAACCAGAATAATGGGGGTAATAACAATACAGGAAACGCTCCCGGGAATGGCGGTAACCAGGATAACTGCGACCCCAAAACCGACTGGAATTGCCCTATTAAACATTAACCAGCAACTACTCCAAAGTATTAACACAGGTATTTATTATGAAATTAACTTTCCCCCGGAAGATGTATTTAATACTCTTATTAATTTTGAATTCAACTTTTTCGTATGTACTCGCTGATGAAACCAGTCCCGGCAATAGAGCATTATCTTTTCTGGAACTCACCGAAACCTACACCATTGTCAAAGAAAAACATGTCAATTATTCAGAGGAAGAAAAAAAGGAAAATGCTGATTTCAATGAATGGAAGCTAGAACTAAAAGACAAAGATCAGGGTGGTAACCGTATTGGTTATGCCGTGCAAACCGGTGCAGACCAATGGATGATGATAATTCAACTTGGGGGTATCGACGCTGGTCCACTGGCTATAGAAGATACCATTATCATCTACGCCAAGGGTGGAAAGTTACCAGAAGAAAAAAGTGAACAACTGGTTCAATTTATGGGTGATGTTTATAAAAGTCACGCTTTGCAAACTGATCAAGGCATTAATCTGTACTCTGTTATCGGATTAAATCAGCATTCTGACCCCGTTAAATATATGTTTGACAAATTAAACATTAAAAAAGCTGAAGGTCAGAAAATTTATGGCTACATGGATATTTATAAAAATAGCAAGGCACTTAACCTCAGCACACCACTCGCAAGTAAAAATCAGATGGATTTTCCATCATGGCTTCATTTAAAACCAGAAGGCGATTTAACTTTAGAGCTGGATTGCACTCTAAAAATGAGTCATTTGTTCAGTAAAAAACCCCAGTCTCCTCTCAACTGTAATTCGTTATTTGTTAATATGGATAGTATTTTCGACTATGGGAAGGTTTCGTTTGCACTGGATACCCGGATCGGAATTGGAAAAAAGAAAGTTGATAATAAAGCCGATAAAAAAGAAAACCTTGAAAAATTCTCTCAATATTCATTTATTCTGGAAGGAGGCGTTAAAGGTAAAAATGATAATGAATTGGTCAACGTAGATGGCGTGGGCTTAAAAGAGGTTAAACTTGAATTTGAACAATCATTCTTTAAAAATGTTGAAGGTGGCTCAACTGATATCAGAAAAGATTTACCTAAATCCGTCTATACTTTTGGTGGCATATTAAAACTGGGGGAAACCGACGTCGGTTTATACTCTACCTTTGCACCCACCACTACTGAGCCGGTTAATGTGGGCCTTATCGGGCATGTTGATAAAGTCACCTTAAATGATTTATCCGATCTGGCCTTTGAAATGGCTAAATTAGCAAAAATACAGGTACTCCCACAGAATACCCAGGATCAGATTAAAAAACTTCCTTTGAAAGATATTTATCTTAGTAATGTCACTATTGCCTATACCCCTGAAGCCAGTCGAGCCGCTGGCATAAAACAGGAGGGCTTTACTTTTAATGGCAGTTTAACGCTACTAAAACACCTTGCGGGGACGGTTGATATTAATGTGAGCGAAGAAGGAGTCCGTACCAAGGATAAAATTTCACCTTTTACTACCCCAGGTCTGGATATGAAAAGTGCTCATTTGAATATTTTCATTCCAACTTCAGAAGGTAATGCTATAAAAAGTGCTCTTGTCAAAAACTTTAATTTGATATTGATTGATCTTGATGTCGCCATAGCAGGTGTTGAACAACAAATAAAATTTAAAATCGGACTTACCGGATTCACTTATATTTTTAAATTAAATCTTACACCTGACATGGGCATCCGATTGTTAGCAGAGGCGCCTGTTTCGGCTATTACCGATTTTTCAAAATTTAAATTTTCGGCTGATTTAAAGACAGGCGATCCCGATCAATTAAAGACGCTGATTAATGATCTGAAAGGGGAACTTGCTACCAGTGATACAGTTTTAAACAGTGTAAACAAACTAAAGCCTGACTTTAGTGATTTGCAGGCCAGAATAAATAGCGCAGACTCAAACAATAAAGGTGCGAAAATTGACTACAATACGGTCAAGCAGGCAGCCCAGAAAAATCTGGATAAGATTATTGATCCAATAACAAAAGCCGAAAGTTTTTTAGAATCCAAACAAGGAAATTATAACAGTTATCACAGCAGTTGGTCTCACTGGAAACATAAAAGAGACGGTTATCATTGGTATCAATTCGGCAAAATTGCTAATGCTGAAACAAAAGTTATTTATTACGAGGGCTTAAAAGATGCTGCCTGGGGAGGTGTTAAAGCTGCTGAAAAAGCATTAGCGATTGTTAAAGCAAGTATTCACTTTATTCCTGTTGATGCTTACCCATCGGTTATCGAAAAGCTGGCTGCATATCGTATCACACAATATGCTCTGGCCATTGCTAAAGGAGCACTCTCTGCGGCAAAAGCAGCAGAGAAAGACTTAGATGATTTTTCTCATCTAATTCAGGACAACCTTGATTTTTTTAATATCAGCGGTATGAAACTGTCTGGAGTGATGCAAAAAAGCAGTTCCCTTTCTGCCACTTTGACTATTTCTGGTGACAGCTTTCATCAGGACTGGCAGGTTTCCCCAACAATCACTTTGGCCGCACCCAAACAGGTAAAAGATAATTTCACTCACATGTTAAAATCGCTCTTTTCTCCAGCAAAGTATGCTGCTGTTCGAACAAAAGCTTCTCATTCCGCATCCAGTTATGCTGAATTTCCAAAAGGACTGGTATTAGATTATGAATGGCAGAAACATTGGGATATTCGTAATCTGGTACCACCTGGATGGAAAGGAACCTTTATAGATGTTTCCTCAAACAATGAGCACCTGTATGTATTAACCTCAACTAATAAAGTAAAACAATATTCAATAAAAGACAAAAGTTGGAAACATGTTGGAGTTGGACCAGCTAGCCGAGAATTTAAACATATTGCAGTTAACGGCCAGGGTGATGTTGCCTTTGTCACTAAAAATAATAACCTTTGGGTTAATAGAAATTTTGTCTCCACGGGAAATGGTCCAAGAGGTCTTGATGTTGGTTTAAATAATGCTGCACTCTGGTATATAGGTTTGAATCATCAGGTTTATCGCTACGATTTACATACCCATCAAATCAGCAGCTACGGAGGTTATGCCAAACGGATAGATGTATCAGAAAATGATGTGCCCTGGATTATTGGTAAAAATAATGGTGTGTGGTTCCTTATGGATACTAAAAATAAAAATATCATTAACAGAAGACAGGCAAGGTACCAATGGAAAAAATTACAGCATCAGGGCCAGGGCTTCGATATCGCCATATCAAAACCCGGACAGCCCTGGGTAGTTGGGATGAACCATGCGTTATGGCAATTTGTCCCTTCAGAACTTAATCCTGTATTCGAATCATTAGAGAAACAAAATACAGCAGGTCACTGGCTCAGTCAGGGTGGTTATTTTACTCAGGTTGCTGTATCTCCCAGCAATCTACCCGCCATGCTGGATAAATCAGGAAAACTCGATTTTTTATTGAAATTGGATAACAAAGCCATGGATATTGGTTATTTCAGTATCCATGACCAGCACGCGGCACTGGTTGTCAGTAGCACGTTTCAATTATGGGAATATTCTGGCGGAAAATGGTTCTTACTTCGTAAAAATATCGCCAGAGTGGATGGTAATAACAAAGGAGAAATCTGGGCTGTAGCAAAAGATCATTCTATTTTAAAACGGGCGGCCGGAAGTTCTCGTTGGGAAACGATTTCCGGTTGGGCCACTGATATTGCGGTGGCTGACAATGGCACTGTTTACCAAATTGGCAGCAACAATTCCATCTGGAAGTACAATGGCAATAATAACTGGACTCGACTCCCTGGAAGCGCTTATCGAATAAGTGCAGCAGCCGATGGTCATCCCTGGGTAATCAATAAACTCCATATTATTTTTAATTTTAATGGTCATAACTGGCAATCAATACCAGGAAGCGCTAATGATATTTCTATCGCTTCTGATAACAGTGTCTGGGTATTAGGTACAGATGAACACGTCTGGAAATACTCTCGTGGGAATAATAAGTGGACTAAAATTAATGGTGCTGGCAAAGCCATTACTACTGATGAAAATAACCTGCCCTGGATTGTAGGTGAAGATTTTGGTGTATGGCAAAGTCATGGTCCTGGTAATCAATAACTAACCTATTTACCTTTCAGGAATAACATGGAAGTTATCCCTACCTTTTGTAACATTTCCCCATTCTTTCAGCTCTAATAAGCTCATTGAAACTAACCAAAATAATAAAAGGTGATGAATTATGAAAATAAAAACTGGAATACTCTCTGCATTAATTGCAACTATCGTTTTATCATTAATTATGGTGATGAAAGCCAAAATGGGTGTTATGCCTCAACTTAATGCCATTGCCATGCTTGCCGGCATGATGGGTACACCACTCATTATGGGTTGGGTTGCTCACTTCGTTATTGGCACACTGGTATGGGGCATTTTATTTGCATTTCTGGTGGATAAATTGCCTGGCTCCACCATGACCAGTGCACTCATTTTTTCTGTACTAGCCTGGTTGATGATGATGCTAGGTCCTATGCCCATGGCCGGCGCAGGACTATTTGGAATGAAAATTGGCATCATGGCACCCGTTGCAACTTTAGTGTTACACTTGATCTGGGGATTTGTTTTAGGTTTTAGTTTTAATAAACTTTCACATTGATCTCCCCTACGATACCCATAAACATAGCCGGGGTGATCCGGGTGATAAAGGGTTTGAAACATAGAGACTATCAATTCAGGAATAGAAAATGTGTAGATTTGTGCTTTACATGGGGCCTTCAATCAAGATGGATTCCCTCATTACCAAACCTACACATTCTATTATTGTACAAAGCTATCATGCTACCGAAAGAGATGAACCTTTAAATGGCGATGGTTTTGGTGTCGCCTGGTATCGTCCTGAAACTGGCAGTTTACCTGCACTGTTCCGTTCAGTATCACCAGCCTGGAATAACCAGAATTTAATTAACCTGTCACGAGTACTGGAAAGCCACTGCATCCTCGCACATGTCAGAGCGGCCTCCCCTGGATTACCGGTAACTCAGTTTAACTGTCATCCTTTTACCTGGAAACAATTTTCCTTCATGCACAATGGTTTTATTGGCGATTTTCAAAAAATAAAGCGTCGAGCCCGAAACTTATTATCTGAATCCAGTTATAACTGGATCCAGGGTTCTACTGATAGCGAAACCTTTTTTGCCTTATTTATTGATCACTACCAACAAACAACATCAGATTCAGAAACTGATCGAATCGCAAAGGCTTTATTGGCTACTATCAGCACCTGTAAAAAACTGTTGACCGATGCAGGTATTAAAGAAAATTGCGCGCTCAATCTGGTTATTTCAGATGGAATAAATGCAGTTGCAACCCGATTCAGTTCGCCGGGAACCGTGCGCCATACACTTTACCTGCACACTAATGCCAGTTATCGTTGTGATGCTGGTGATATACATCTTTCACCCTCTGATAAACAGACAGTGCTGATTGCATCAGAGCCATTAACCACCGATGATAGCTGGCATGCGGTTGATGCCGATTATATGATTACAGTTAAAAATGCCAATACCGTTGAATTGATACCGATTCAATTTTAATTCAGAGTATTATATAGATCCTTTAGAACAACCCGTTTTTTATAACCCAGATAAAAGTATTTATAAGCCAATTTTCCCTCCGGGTCGATAATCATCACACCAGGAAAAGGAATGCCATAATGCTCACTACCCTCTTTTTGCTCCGTATTCAATACATTATAGGCTTTAATAGTCTGGTGATTCTGATCAGCGAGCAAAGGATATTTTAAATGTTTTTTATAGGTGAATTTACGTAAAGTTTTCGTATCATCATAGGAAATAGCTGCAAATTTATATCCAAGTTGGTTAAATTTATCATTCCATTTATTTATTTCGACTAAATGTTTTTTACAGTATGGGCACCAGTCAGCCGAGCGAAAGAAAATCAAAATAAGACCTTTTTTTCCCGACAACTGTTTTAATGTTTGTCTATTATTAAAAATGTCTACTGCGGAGAGTTCAGGAACTTTGCTGTGAAGAGGGAGCCCTGTATCTTTAGGGGGGGGTAAAACCGCTAAAGCATTAAAACTGATGAATGTCATAATCACCAGTGCATAATTTATTATTTTTTTCATAAGATATTGTCCTCCAGAAATAATGGCTAAGTATTCGACCTGCAAGTTATTATAAGCACTATGCTGACTTACTTTCCTCCATTTAGTTACAGGCCACCACTAACAATTTGGCGATGAACCAACACGCCAGTAGGGTTTATCACCAAAGTATTGTTGCAAAAATTCTACCAGGCTTCTAACGCGTTGCGATAAATGTCTGGTTTGAGGGTATACAGCATAAGCATCTATACAATTATGCATTAAATACTCATCTAATACCGTTTTTAATTGCCCCAGTCTGATAGCTTTGTAAGCAACAAAATCCGGCAATAACGTCAAACCATAGCCTTCAATCGCCGCTCGGCATAAAAACTGCCCATTATTGGCAATCATCTGGGTTGGCACCTTAATCACTATTTCTTTAGCCTTACTGTTTTTAAATAACCAGTTTTCAGATGCTGACTGATACTTTAATTTGACGTGACCTTCCTTTAAGTCTTCAGGTTGCTGCGGCGTCCCATGTAGTTTTAAATAATCAGGACTTGCACATATGAGTAAGCGAGTAGAGGTGATTTTTCTGGCGATCATGCTGGAATCTTCAAGGTTTGCAATTCGAAAGGCCAGATCAAAACCTTCCTCAATAATATCCACTTTACGGTCATTGAAATCCAGCTCAAAAAGAACCTCAGGATGGAGCTGATTAAATTTTAGTATGGCCTGGCTTAAATGCGTTAAACCAAAAGTTAAAGGTGCGGCTAATTTAATACGTCCCGCTAAAGCACAATGTTCATTTTTTACAGATGCCTCCACTTCTGCCACATCATCAATGATTTTAATGCATTGTTGATAATAACTTTCACCTGAGTCCGTTAAAGTCTGACGACGAGTGGTTCGATTCAATAAAGTAACACCCAGGCGTTTTTCCAGATCGCTTAAACGCCGACTTATCGCCGATTTTACCGTGTCCATCTGTTCAGCAGCTTTAGTGATGGAGCCGGCTTCTACAATGCGTACAAAGGTCTGCATATCTTCAAATTGATTCACTGAAGTGGCTCACCATCAATTTTAAAAAAAGAATTTTGTTCTTATTTAAAGAACATTGTTTTTATATTTTGCTTATTTATCTTTATTTTGTCAACTATATACTTGCATCAGTCTTAATCAATCATCACTAACAACAGGAAAAATACTATGAAAATTATAGAAAATTACAGCAGTCTAATAGGCCGAATTTTAATAAGTCTGATGTTTTTACTATCAGGTATCAATAAAATAACCGGATACAGTGGTACTCAGGGTTATATGGAAGCCATGGGCATACCGGGGCAATTATTGCCATTAGTCATAATTACTGAGGTATTAGGTTCAATTGCCATCATTATTGGATATAAAACCCGAATAGCCGCTTTTTTATTGGCTGGTTTTAGCCTGCTAAGTGCCTTTTTCTTCCATGCCAATTTTGCTGACCAGATGCAGATGATTATGTTTATGAAAAATATCTCTATTGCAGGTGGTTTTTTATTCCTGGTGGCAAATGGTGCCGGTGCCATTTCAATAGACAATGGTTTTTCAACGCCCTCCAAAGATAATGAGGCTGTATAATGAATCATAAACTATTAGTGGTAAATTCGAGTGGTCGATTTGAAGCGAGATGGATTTTGCCTCCAGTTATTTAAAACAGCTTTTATTATTTATCGGCATTTCTGATGTCACCTTGATAGATGCTAACACGTTAGATGTTTCAAAATCCCTGAACCTTGTTTTAAATTAACGTATTAAAATAGAGGAAATTTATTATGAAGAATAAAACCAGAGAAATTACTCAAATCCTAAAGGGAGTCAGATCTTCCGATGGTGATGGCGTACAGTTAACTCGTATTATCGGTTCTTCTGAACTGAATCTACTGGATCCCTTTTTGCTATTCGACGTCTTTGGTTCTGACAAGCCCCAGGATTATATAGGAGGCTTTCCACCTCACCCTCATCGGGGTTTTGAAACAGTGACCTACATGCTCTCTGGCAAGATGCGCCATGAAGATAGTGCTGGAAATTCCGGAATAATAGAACCAGGAGGCGTGCAATGGATGACAGCAGGTAAGGGCATCATTCACTCTGAAATGCCAGAACAACAACAGGGATTATTGTCCGGATTCCAGTTATGGGTGAATTTACCTGCATCACAAAAAATGACGGAACCAAAATATCAGGAAAGAACAGATGAAGAAGTTCCTGTGGAACAATTAGGTGAGAATAGCCATATAAAAGTGATCGCCGGCGTCACACAAGAGGGAACACAGGGCGTAATCGATAACACTACCATTTTACCAATATACTGGCATGTTCAACTTGAGGAAAATACAGTATTTGAGCAAAGTATTCCCAGCCTGCATAGTGCTTTTATCTATGTGATAAAGGGACAACTTTTAGTCGGTGAAAACTCTAAAAAACTAAGCACAGCAGAACTGGCCGTATTGAGCAATGCTGAAAACTTGATCATAAAAGCAACTACTGAAAGTCAATTTCTGGTTATTGCAGGGAAACCTTTAAACGAACCCGTAGAACGCGCAGGCCCCTTTGTTATGAATACCAAAGCAGAACTACGACAGGCATTCAGTGACTATGAAACAGGCAGATTAACTAATTGATCATTAAGTTGCTTTTAATTATTGCAAAGCGTTTAAAACATCAGTAGAATCCAGCTCGCAAATATGCAAAAATTATAATAATTTTCGAAAGGAGTCCAATGGATGAAGAAATTTAATACACTAATTTTAGCTGCTGTTACCCTGTTTTCCTTAGGTAGTGCTACTGTTTTTGCTAAAGGACAGCCCGGATCAGGCCCTAGCCCTTATACAGATTGCGGTATTGGTGCCGCATTATTCAAAGATACACACTGGGCAGCCATTTCCTCAAATGTAATCTGGGATCTAGGATCAACCGCTCTCACTTCTGCAACAGCAAGTCCTGAAACCTGTTCAGGAAATAAAGTGGTTGCAGCTGAATTTATCAATCGTACTTATGACAATCTCATCGAAGAAACTGCTCAGGGCAGTGGTCAACATATTACAGCTATGCTGAATATCTTTGGTTGTAACTCTAACGTTCAGCCAGCCATTATTTCTGAAGCAAGAACCCAAGTCTCAAAAGAATTATCTTCAGATAATTATTCAACAAAAACACGTATACAAAAAGCAGAATCATTTTACTTCAATATTAACTCGTTAGTTGATGGTAAATATTCTCAATCCTGCTCTGCTTAATAAATTTCAGGGTTATAATTTTTATAACCCTGAACATTACACTCGTGCGAAAACTCTTTACCTGCATGTATGTCCTATATTTATTTTCAGGACAAAGTATTGCATTGGAATACGAAATTGATTCCGAAATAGAAATTCAGCCCAAAACCCTCATCCAACTTAGTAAAAACCCCACCTGGATTAAATTAGTACATTATGACAAAAATTCTACAAACAAAAGTAATTACCTAAGTACTATACACTCACTAGATTTCTTTAATTCCAAAAATGGAAATAATGATCCATATAATGAATTAATATCTACAATAAAAGCATTCCAAATTCCTATAGAAAATTTTACAGATCCAAATTTGCATGCATTATGTAAATTCCCGGCAAGAGCAATGTGGTTGCAAGAATATT
The DNA here is from genome assembly GCA_011322365.1 of Aeromonadales bacterium. GTDB lineage: Bacteria > Pseudomonadota > Gammaproteobacteria > Enterobacterales > DRNA01. Next base: position 10,032 of record DRNA01000210.1, read on the forward strand.
TTCCTATAATAAGAAAAAATAGAAATAAAATTATATGTTCTGATTATAACAAGTGGACTCTGAACAACTCTACAGAGTCTATCAGCTTGATCTATGTAACTGGCTATCTTGGAAATCCTGCTTCATTTTATGGGCATGTCCTATTAAAAATGAATTCAAATAAGATCTCTAATAGAACAGCTCTTGAAGATATTAGTATAAATTATGGTGCTCTCATCCCAGATAATGAAGATCCTGTTAGTTATATTATCAAAGGTGTTTTTGGAGGATATGACGCAGCTTTTAGTCATGTAGACTATTATTATCATGACCATAACTATGGAGAAGTAGAACTGCGTGACATCTGGGAATACAAACTAAATTTAACTAAAAAAGAGACAGAATTTATTGTTGCTCATGAATGGGAAATACTTGGGAAAAAATATACTTATTATTTTCTTAAACAAAATTGTGCATATCGAATGGGAGAATTATTAGAACTAATCGATGGGGTCTCTGCTATACCTGATAATAATATGTATACATTTCCACAGTCATTGGTTAAAACTATTGCATCAGCCCACCACAATGGCAGAAATTTAGTTGAAAAGGTCATCTACCATCCTTCAAGGCAATCAAGGTTCTATCAAAAAATTCAGTCCCTCAGTAAAGCTGAAAAACTAATTTTAACGCAAATAATTAGTAATACAGAAATACTTCATAATGATGTATTCACTCAACGTAATTTAATTAGTAAACAAAAAATAATAGATACAATGATTGATTACTATCAATATCTGATAAAAAGGAATGAGGAGGAGAATAATACTCAACTTAAATTAAAATATAAATCTGTACTTACAGAGCGATTTAAATTGCCTGTTGGTCAGCCAAAAATATCAACCAAAGATAAAACTTCACCAGCACAGGGGAGAGATCCGAGTTATGCTTCAATAAGCTATTTAAATAACAGAGCACTTGGAAATCTAATTAATCTTAAATTACGCCCTGCATACTATGACCAACTAGATAGTAGTGCCGGTCATGTGAAACACTCATCCCTGAGTATGTTTGAATTGAATATTAAATTTTCTCAAAATGATTTTTATTTAAATAGCCTTGATCTATTTAGTGTGAAAAGTATCAATAATAATGCTACCGGTTTACCGGGAGACTCCGGATTTGCATGGAACTTAAAAGCTGGAATTGAACAGACTAACTCCACAACTACCAATAAATTGGTCTTCAAATTACATGGTGACATGGGTGAAAGTTTGAGACTAAATAAAAATATATTATTAATTGGCTACTTAGGCGGCGGACTTCAGAATAAAAAAAATGGATATGGTAATTCTTATGCTAATGTATCGGCAACTACCTTGATCGACATATCACCTAAGCTCAATCTATTATTTGATTATAAATACCAATATTTTATTAATGGTCAAACTAAAAACAGAAAAATTATCAGGTTTGAAGGCAGATATCAATTATCAAAGGAATGGGATGCCAGAATTCACTATCTAAATGATGGCAACTTTGAATCCGGAGTTTCCATTGGTTATTATTGGTAGATATGAGACTGTAAATATCTATACCCACGACGCCTAATTACCTTTATTAAAATTATGAAGTAGAGCATTAATCCTATTCACCCTACCTAACTTTTACCAAAAAGCTTCTTAAAGAATGCCCCAATAGCAACAAGGATGATCACTGCAAATTTTTTCAGAAAAAGTAGTGCTGCAACTAAAAATCCTGATTTTAATGCCACTTTACCCGCTATCAAGGCACCCAGTCCATAAGCAGCCACGGTATCCATATCCGGATTAAAGTCTTCATATTTTGAACCAGAATCAAAATTTGCAATGGCAAGAACATTGTCCAGATCTTTATCAATAACTGGTTTTTGGGCCATCCCAGCAATGAAATTCAATACCAGTACACCTTTCCGCCCTAAAATCCGAATATTGTAATTGAGTGTGTGATTAGGGTCATCAGCAAATTTTATTTCTTTGGCCCAATACAGTTTATGTGAGGCTTTGTCGTAATATGGTCTTGCTGCCCAACCGACTAGCTCAATGGCCTCATAGCCCTGTTTTATCCTTTGTTTACTTGCTTCCTCTGTACCTTGTTTCATCTGCTGTAGTAATTCGTCATAATCAATTTCCTCAGCATCTTCATCAGAAACATAACCATCAGCTTCATACTCAATAGTAACGCCATAGGTTTCAGAGTCAAACGGGGTTGTGCCTGCTGGAAACAACATCCCTAAGGTTTTCTGCCCTGGTGGATTGCCCCATATTTCCGTAAGCACTGTTTCAGTATCTTTGGGATTCAGGTAATAAAATGTTTGCGGGACATTTAATGTAGCTACATTTCCCGGTAGTTTGATATCACCCTGTTGGCGATCAACTTTATCCCAGAGAGATTTTGCCCAGGCAATATACTTTTGCTGTTCTTCAGTGAGTGGCGCTTCTTCAGCAATGACCTGAATTGAAA
>DRNA01000211.1 GCA_011322365.1 Aeromonadales bacterium
ATCGATAGAGGTGCAGCAAAAGCCATTGGATTTAACCGTTCGGGTGGTTTTGCAATCAATACTATTTCTAAATCTGGCACCAATGAATTTCATGCTAATGTGGGGATTACTCTGCAGGACAAGAGTTTTGTCGCTAATAAAGATGATGCCGACAACACTAAATTCACCCTGGATCAGAACTGGATCAAAGGCAGTGTAAGTGGCCCTATTATCAAAGATGAGTTGTTTTTTTACGGTTCTTACTATCGTCCCTATGTTACTCGTCAGAACAAGGAAACGGCTTATGGACCAGCCAAAAACTTCAAATCAACCAGAAATGAATATTTTGGTAAATTGACCTATCAACCCATCTCTGATTTATTACTCAATGGTAGTTATAGGACGTCTAAAAGAAATGGACGTGGTGAAAGTGTTGGTGCTTTTGACGCCGACAGTACCTCATCAGGTTCAGATGCCACTCAAGACATTTTAACCCTTGATGGTTCTTACTTTATCAATGATGACACTACCATCTATGTTCAATACGGTACTTTTGATTTCAATACCAAGAGTAGTCCGGATACAATATTTGGTTTCCAGCCCACGGTAGGAGATAATCTGGATCTGAATAATCTTGATCAACTGGGAGCATTCAATGTCCCAGACAGGGCCCTGGCCGGAACCGATCCGGTGGCGCTGTCTCTAATTGAGCGATTCGGATATATTGATGAAAATGGTATCCGTCAGGGGGGCGGCCAGATAGGTGGCGCTTCTACTATTAACCTGCAAAATTTCAGCAGGGACAGTTTTGAATTTAAACTGGACCATGAAATGTATGTAGGGGATGTTTCCCACCGTTTACACTTTGGCTTCCAATGGAAAAAAGGTACAGAGGAATTGAGCCGATTATCCAACGGTTGGGGTAGTATCTCCTATCTTGGCGGTATCGATCTTGCCAGTGATGGCGTCACGCCAATTTTCTATCGTGCCATCACACAACAGCAGAGCCTTATTGATGCAAATGGCGCTGCAATACCCTTCATCGTATCTGGAACACGTTCATATAATCTGGAATTTAATGATGTTATCGAATCCGGTGATTTTACCTATAACGTAGGTTTATTGATGAGTCAGGATACTTTATATGGGCAGGGATTGAAAAAGAACTCTGCCAATGTATCAGGCTTCGAGCTGGCACCCGGTAATAAATACAAAATGCACACAATGAAATGGGGTGATATGATCCAGCCTAGATTGGGTGTTACCTGGAATTATAGTGATCTGGATACCGTGTTTGTTCATTTTGCACGATATAATCCAGAAGCCAGTTCTTTAGCAAGAGCTGCATCCTGGGCTCGAAATACTCGACGTTCTTTAAATGTAGATTTCGATCAGAATGGTAATCTGATTGAAGTCACCGGTCGTCGAGGTTCTTCAGGTAAATTTTTCCAGGCAGGTATTAAACCTCGTCAGATAACTGAATTTACTATTGGTACTACTAAGGCTATCACTGACCAATGGTATTTACGTGCTCATTTAAGACGTAGAGAAGGTAAACATTTCTGGGAAGATGCTCCTAACAATGCACGATTACGCACTTACACCAGTCCGTTTGGTAATGGTCAGGGTGGTGCGCCAGCAGATATAGCCGCACTCGGTCTTTATATCCCAGAGCTGGATGACTATCGTGCTGAAGTGGGTGGATCTTCATTCGTTATCGCTGAACTCGATAAGTCTTACACCACTTATAATGAATTCAGCCTCGAAGCAACTTACAAAGGTGAACGTACCTATCTGAACCTGTCTTATGTCAGAAGTAACTATAAAGGAAACTTTGACCAGGACAGTGTCAGCAGTAACTCTGACCGAAATCTGTTTATCGGCTCATCTTTATTAGCTGATGGTGCCGGACGTTTTACCTGGGATGGTAAAAAAGGACGTTTATTTGGTGATAGACCCAACGTTTTTAAAGCCTTTGGTTATTATACTACTGACTGGGATGCTAACCTCGGTTTCTACTTCGTATTCCAGTCTGGCGACGTCTGGGAAGCCTGGAATGGTAGACCTTACGGATTCGGTAGTTCAACCATTCGATTTATCGAACCTGCAGGAAGCCGGAGATCACCCAGTCACTGGCAACTTGATCTGAACTATACTCAGGACTTTGAAATTGCAAATGATTATGTTCTTCAGTTCAGAGCCGATTTGTTCAATGTGTTTGATAATCAGACCGGCTATCGTTACAATCCCTTTGTGACCAGTAGCACATTCGGCCAACCACGTAGTTTAATTAATCCTCGTAGACTACAACTGGCTGTAAATCTGGAGTTCTAATCAGTTAAAAAAGAACGACCAGTAAAACAGAAAGCCCTTCACTTTTATGAAGGGCTTTTTTTTATAGCTGATTTTTATGGAGAACTTCCCCTGGACTTCTAATCTCAGTGCTACATTCATACCCATAATCATCCAAAATGCAGTTGAGTAGTCATAGTAGATACCGGGAAGTGTACCCCGATTAAACGCTCTGAAAATTCTTAATTTTATAAGGATGATCTAACCGATTGAAAAACAGGAAAAAAATTGGTCGGGGCGAGAGGATTTGAACCTCCGACCACATGCACCCCGAGCATGTGCGCTACCAAACTGCGCCACGCCCCGACACTTTCCACATTAAGCAATCAATAGACTATTGACGTCCCTGATGCGGAGCGCAATATTACCGTATCAGTTAAGTTTTTGAAAGATTGAAATGCATGTTATTTGGATTTATTTTGAATTATAAGCATAGTTTATTAAAGACAGGCTTTTCTGGATGAAAAAAAGCCGTTTTATCGGCTTTTTAGTAATTCCAGTAATTCTTCGAGTTCGGTAATGATGGAGGCCAGTTCTTTGGTTGCCACGGTATTATTATCGTCATCACCATTATCTATTTTCAGACGGGCACCACCGATAGTATAACCCTGTTCATATAACAGATGCCGGATCTGTCGAATGATTAACACGTCTTCTCGTTGGTAATAACGGCGGTTGCCCCGTCGTTTAACCGGTTTTAACTGAGGGAATTCCTGTTCCCAATAGCGCAATACGTGCGGTTTAACTTCACACAGTTCGCTCACTTCCCCAATGGTAAAATAACGTTTCGCGGGAATTTCGGGCAGTTCGTTATTATTACTGATCTCCAACATACGCTTCCACTCTTGCCTTTAACTTCTGACCGGGGCGGAATGTCACCACGCGTCGTGCAGTGATGGGAATTTCTTCTCCCGTTTTGGGATTTCTTCCGGGTCTTTCACTTTTGTCGCGCAGGTCAAAATTTCCGAAGCCGGAAAGTTTAACCTGTTCTCCACGTTCAAGCGCGGAGCGTACTTCTTCAAAAAAGAGTTCTACCATATCTTTTGCTTCACGCTTATTCAGACCTAATTCATCAAATAACCGTTCAGCCAATTCAGCTTTTGTTAGCGCCATTATCACTCCCTCAGAGTTGCATTGAGCTGAGATTTTAGCGTTGAAATGATTGTTTCCATCTCTGCATTAACCTCATCATCATTAAGAGTGCGCGATGAATCGGAAAAAATCAAGTCTAAAGCAACACTTTTTCTACCAGAATCAACACCTTTGCCGCGATATATGTCAAAGATTCGAGCATTTTTGAGCGTTTTCACCTCTGAAGCCTGCACTACCTCTAGTAATTTCGAGATGGTGACATTTTCATCAATGACGATGGAAATATCTCGTGCGCTACTGGGAAATTTTGACCATTGTTGCAGTTTTGGCAATTTTCGTGTTGAAATTGCAGATAACTTCAGTTCAAACATGAATGCAGCACCCTTGATGGAAAATGCATTTAGCACTTCAGGATGTGCTGCACCAATCCAGCCCACCGCTTCATCATCCAGCTCAATGCGAGCACTTTGACCGGGATGGAGTGCCGGATGTTCGTCCTGTACAAAAGTATAATGTTCAGATTGTAAGGTTTGACTCAGTAACGCTTCCACATCCCCTTTTAAATCAAAAAAGTCCACCTTGTGACCATCGTAAAGAGGTTGTGGTAATTTCTCTCCCAGAATCACACCAGCGATAACCGCTTCCTGCTGCAATTCATCTTCAGCGGGTACAAACCTTAATCCGCTTTCAAATAATCGGATCCTGGACTGCTGATGACGCTGATTAAAGGCCAGGGTGGATAGTAAACCCTGCCATAAAGAGGTACGCATCACCGCCAGATCGGAAGAGATTGGATTGAGTAACGGTAAAGCCTCCAGTTCCGGGTTAATAAGTTTTTCAAGCTTTTTATCCACAAAGCTGTAGGTAATCACTTCCTGAAAGTCTCGATGGGTCATCACCTGCTTAAACGTACTCACCTTTATGCGGTTTTCCGGGACCGGGAACATAGCCAGCGCTGCCATAGGCTTTTTACCCTGAATGTTGTTATAACCAAAAATTCTGGCAACTTCTTCGATTAAATCCTCTTCAATCGCCATATCAAAGCGGAAACCCGGTGGCGTTACCTGCCACTGAGCGTCAGCAGTGGCTTCTATCTGCATACCCAGACGCTCAAAGATATCGACAATAGTCTCGGCAGCAATATCCATACCGAGGACTTTATTCACCCGTTGTTGCCGTAAATTGATAGCTTTTCGTTGTGGTAGCGCCTCTGCCGCTTCTGCAATGATTAGTGGTCCGGCTTCACCACCGGCAATATCGATCAGCAAGCCGGTAGCGCGCTCAATGGCTTTCATCTGCAGTTCCGGGTCCACACCACGTTCATAGCGATGTGAGGCATCGGTATGCAAACCAAAACGACGGGATCGGCCCACGATGGCCAGGGGGTTAAACCAGGCACTTTCCAGAAAGACTTCGGTGGTATCATCAGCAACACCTGAATGCTCGCCACCCATAATGCCGGCTAAAGCTACCGGTTTTTCTTCATCGGCAATCAATAACACATCGGGCTGTAACTCAACTTCACGGCCATCGAGTAGCACCATCTTTTCACCTGCCTCTGCCCAGCGAATGTGGATACCCTGTTTTAACTGACGCAAATCAAATCCGTGCATGGGGTGACCCAGTTCAATCAACACGTAGTTAGTGACGTCAACTACCGGGCTGATGGCGCGAATTCCAGCTCTTCTGAGCCGTTCTACCATCCAGACGGGTGTTTGTGCGGTGGCGTCAATTCCGGAGACCACACGGCCTATATAACGGCCACAGCCATCGGTTGCATCAATGCTGATGGGTAAGCGCCTGTCATGTTTTGGTGCTACCGGGATAATGTCCAGATCAATAAAACTAAGTTGGTTTAATGCTGCCACTTCCCGTGCAACCCCACGTATGCCCAGACAATCACCTCGATTAGGGGTAAGATCGATATCGATAATGACATCATCCAGTTTCAGATAGTCGCGCAGATCGGTACCTACAGGTGCATCTGCAGGTAAATTCATCAGGCCGGAAGCATCTTCATTGAGTTTTAGTTCGCTGGCTGAACAGAGCATTCCAAACGAAGTCTCCCCTCGTAATTTGGCCTTTTTAATGCGGATATCACCGGGTAACTTTGCGCCCACCGTTGCCAGAGGGGCTTTCATACCCTTAAAAACATTAGGAGCACCACAGACTATCTGAACCCTGTCTTCAGTACCCACATTGACCTGACAAATTTTTAATTTATCCGCATCCGGGTGCGGCACAAAATCTGTAATTTCTGCAACGATTACCCCGGAAAAATTGGCAGCGGCCGGCTCCACGCCATCGACTTCCAGTCCGGCCATGGTGAGCTGTTCTGACAATGTATCTGTATCAATTTCAGGGTTAACCCATTCTCTTAACCACTGTTCACTTACTTTCATTTTGGTTTTTACCTTTTAAAACTGTCATCATGATTCATCTTTTATTCTATCGGTGTGAACTTATTCTCGGTGATTAGGATAAATTAACCCGATCTTCGCGGCTGAAGACCGCTCCTTCCTTACGCTCAATAAAACTGTCCCAGAAATCGCAAATCATTTTCAAAAAACTGTCGTAAATCTTTCACGCCATAGCGCAACATGGTGAGTCGCTCAACCCCCATACCAAACGCAAAACCGGTATATTTTTCCGCATCAATACCCACACCGGTTAACACCTTCGGATGTACCATACCGCAGCCCAGCACTTCCAGCCAACCGCCCTGCCTGCCAATACGGATATCCACTTCGGCTGATGGTTCGGTAAACGGGAAATAACTCGGTCTGAAACGGATCTCAAAATCCTCTTCAAAAAACTGATGTAAAAAGTCATTTAAGAGGGTTTTCAGATCGGTGAAACTGACGTTTTCATCCACCATCAGCCCTTCAACCTGATGAAACATGGGAGTATGAGTCATATCAGAATCACAACGATATACTCTTCCGGGTGAAATAATCCTCAGCGGAGGCTTCGAATTTTCCATGACCCGGATCTGTACATCGGAGGTTTGCGTTCTGAGCATACGACCATCCGCAAAATAAAAGGTGTCGTGCATGGCTCGAGCCGGATGATGTGGCGGAATATTCAGCGCTTCAAA
>DRNA01000212.1 GCA_011322365.1 Aeromonadales bacterium
ATAGTCATAACTTCCTCTCTTGAAATCATGGCACCTCGCAAAAGGTACCAGTGTGATACAACTGGATCAGATTTCAACTGGTGAGGTGGATCAGTTTTGCATTGTTGGTAACATTTCGAGGTCAGATCATAGTGCGTCATCCTGAATGTAGTGTAGCGTAGTTGAAGGATCTTGAGGCCTGGCATAAGATTCCTCCACTTCGGTCGGAATGACAAAGGTTTGGGGGTCGGAATGACAAGGAATTCAGTGACGAGTTTTGAGTGGCGAGTTTCAGAAAACAGTCCGTCATCCTGAACGTAGCGTAGCGCAGTTGAAGGATCTTGAGGCCTGGCATAGGATTCCTCGACTATGCTCGGAATGACAAAGGTTTGGGGGTCGGAATGACAAGGAATTCAGTGACGAGTTTTGAGTGGCGAGTTTCAGAAAACAGTGCGTCATCCTGAACGCAGTGTAGCGCAGTTGAAGGATCTTGAGGCCTGGCATAAGATTCCTCGACTATGCTCGGAATGACAAAGGTTTGGGGGTCGGAATACCAGGGGCCGTGTTGAGAGATGGTTACTGAAAAATGGGAGGTTATTTTCAGCCTTACCTTTTACCGGAGGCATCTATCCTTAATGATAGATCGATAGCGGTAATATTTTTGGTAATGGCTCCGGATGATATAAAATCAATGCCTGTCTGGGCATAGCTGAGGATGGTTTGTTGGTCGATATTTCCTGAAGCTTCCAGAAGCGGGAGGGTTGGGCGTGTAAGATCCTTCGATTCCGCTGACGCTGCACTCAGGATGACAGCTGGGGATTCCGCTGACGCTGCACTCAGCATGACAGCACTGTTTTTTTCTTTTGTCATCCCGTCTCCGGTCATCCTGAGCGAAGTCGAAGGATCTTCTGCTTGCGGCTGACCAATGTCCGATTGCCCAGTCATTTCTATTTTTGTCATCCTGAGCAAAGTCGAAGGATCTTCTGCTTGCGGCAGGCTACAATATAATTGCTTCCTCAATGCCACCGCCTCTCTACATTGCTCAGGCGTAAAATTATCCAGCATGATAATATCTGCACCGGCATTGATGGCTTTTTCCAGTTCAGATAATGATTCTACTTCCACTTCGATAATCAGCCGACTCAGACTGTTTTCACCCTGTATCTGATTAATTTCATGTGCTTTATTAATGGCATTTTCAATGCCATCAGCGGCCATGATGTGATTTTCCTTAATAAGAAAACGATCATACAAACCGATGCGATGATTAAAGCCACCACCGCAGTGTACTGCATACTTTTGAGCCATTCTTAAACCAGGTAAAGTTTTACGGGTATCAAGTAAACCACAGGATGTATCTTTTATCAGATGATACATTTTAGCTGTCTGGGTTGCGGTGGCAGACAATGTTTGCAGAAAATTCATAGCCGTTCTTTCGGATGTAAGGATACTTCGGGCGTTACCGTTAATAGTTGCCAGGGTCTGCTTGGGTTTAAAACTCTCGCCATCATTGATATTCCACTGGATATCTATGGCTTTATCAATAGTGCTAAATGCCTGTTGAAACCAGTTTTGTCCTGCTAGAACTCCGGCTTCCCGGGTAATTAATGAGGCGCTAACCCTCTGGTTAGCTGGCAGTAATTGTCCTGTGACGTCATTATCGGGATTGAGTCCGTTCAGATCTTCGCTTAAAGCCGCATCCACATCAAGTTGGATGATTTGGTCCCAGCAGTAATTGGTTAGTGGTTGAGGTAATTCCAGCATGATTATAATCTGTGAGGGTGTTTAATAGTTAGTCGATGCCTGTTTTAAAATGAGGGTGTCACCCTGCTGGGCAAAATCGAGTTTTTTCAGTGCAGCCATCCCCAAAAGTACTTCATCACTATGATTCATACCCGGGTTAATTGACGCCTTTAGATTATATAGAGTCAGCCCACCTATTTTTAAGGTTGATATAGTCGTCATCCAGGCCCGAGAGACGCCATTGGCTGTACTCATGGAAATTACTGGCCCTTTTTGCAGTTTCATTTTTGCTGCCAGGTTTTCAGGTACTGCAATATCTGTTGCTCCGGTATCGATCATAAATGTTGCAGGAACACCATTGATAGAGCCACCGGTCAGATAATGACCATAACGATTTCTTTTGAGAACGACTTCAACATTCTCGTTATTCATACGTGTTAATGGCTGACTATTGGGGTTATTCTGTCTTTTCAGGGCACCATCAAAGAGTAAGTAAAGAAGAAATAATCCTAATATCCAGGCAATATAGATCATGCCCTGGCCAGTCTTTTTTATTGGATCCTGTTGATTCATGTGGGCATCATAGAGATTCAGTGATTAATGGGCAAGTGTTCATTTAGCTACTTTAGTAGTTAATGAGGTTAATGACAAAATGAACTAGCGATTAATTTCTACCTAACTATTTGAATAGTCTATACTTTAATCCAATGATTGCCATAAAATCATTTAAAGGTTGGTATTACAGAGTAAAATGGCGCTGCGAGTTTATGTTAAATTATTGAAATTAAACTTATTTTTTCTAAAATTCATTTACTTTTTGGCATGTTGTACTAAAACATGTAGTGGGTCATTATATAATTTTTCAGCCCCGACCTTATGTATTAGTAATGGCTGATTATCCGGTGAAACAGGCCGTTTATCTGTTAATTTTGCAAACCCTGTTATCAGGCTGTTTATTTGTGAGCTACATCACGCCCCAATAGGCTTTAATGGTCTATAACTATTACTACTGGAGAGCTATTTCCAGACAGTATTATCGGTAATTTTTACCGTCAGTTGTAGGGTACGATTATGAGTAGCGAACGAATTATTCATTTTGATGAACGGGGCGAACCCACTAAAACACCGCGAACGCAGCAGAGGAGTTTGCCCAGGTTGTTAGAGAATATTCGTGATCACGCTATCGATCAGCTCAAGAGCCTTTTCAAGGAAATGCTTGATGGTGCTGATGATGCTTTATTTGATTTGGCGGACAAAGCACGTTCCAATAAAGATCAATCACTTTTTTTTGATTCTATGCGTGAATTACGTATCAAGCGTAAAGGCATGGAAAATATCTTCGGCCAGCAATTACTGAATAAATTTCAGGAATTAAAAAAGACTCAGTCAGATACGGATGACGATATTGTAGTGGATGAACTTCCGCTCGACTCATTCGCTCTGGTTCAGGAAGATGAGCTGGAAGAAAATCTTGCCATAGATTCCATGGTTGAAAAGGCACGCAAAAGTAATCGTGTTGCATTGCAGCAGGTGGAGACCCGCCTGGATACTATTCTGGCTAATGTTCGAATTGAACATAGTAATAATCCGGTTGATCCGAGAAATATCTGCGAAGCCTTTCGAGAAGCATCTCATACCCTGGAGCTGGATATAAAAGCCAAGCTTATTGTTTATAAATTGTTTGACCGCATGGTAGCTGCCCAGCTCGAAGATGTTTACGATGAAATTAATAACTTTTTAATTGAAAAGGGCGTTCTACCTGAATTACAGAATGCTGAAGCGGATAAAAGGAAAAAAGCACAACAGAAAAGAAAAGCGGCCAAAAAACGAGAAGCGGCTTCCAGGTCCGGTCCAGAAAGTAATGAGTATGGTGAAGACTATGATGATTACGCTAGTGGTTCAGGAGACGGTGTTGGTGCAGAAGTACTCGGCGCTTTAAGAGAATTATTGGCAGTACAGCGTGGAGGTGGAGTGACAGTTGCCGGGGGGATGAATCCAGCTGTTGCTGGTATGGCTCCTGCTCAGGGTGTGCCAGTGGTGGGAGGATCAAGTGCTTCTGGTGCTGGTTTTGTGCAGGGTAATATGACGCCTGTGGTTGATAATCAGCAATTGATTAATGCCCTTTCTTCTGTACAGAATGCTGTGAGTAATCAATCATCACAGGCTAATACCTATATGCCTGTAACCGATTTACGAGGACAGATTGGTACAATATTACCTATTGAAGGTCCAGTTACCAGCCAGGCCATCGGCCAGGCGAACGATGATGTTATTGATATTATTTCAATGCTATTTGATTTCATTCTGGACGATAAAAATCTGCCAGATGAATTTAAAGCACTCATTGGTCGATTACAGATCCCCATGTTAAAGGTGGCCATTTTAGACGATACTTTCTTTAGTAAAGGCAATCATCCCGCAAGAAAATTATTAAATGAAATGGCTCGAGCGGGCATAGGCTGGACCAAAGAAGTGACTGGTGGCGTCGGATTAAGGACTAAAGTTGAAGAGATCGTCACTCATATTATTGAAGAGTTTGATGATGATACTTCCATATTTGATGGATTGCTGGATGAATTTCATGCTTTTCTTGAAGAACAGCAAAAACGAGCACTTATTGTAGAAAAGCGTACTCGCGAAGCGGAGGAAGGCAAAGCTAAGGCGGAATCAGCTCGATTTAAAGTTGAATCTGCATTGAACGAAATCGTGGATGGTCGAGTAATGCCCGATGCCGTAAACCGGTTGTTATTTGAGGCATGGGAAAATGTGATGTTGCTGGACTACCTCAAGGAAGGTGAAGATTCTGAAAGTTGGAAAAAGAATCTGGATACGGCTCAGAAAATGGTGGATACACTTGAGCCGCCTCAAAATAAAGAACAGCGTAAGCAACTTACCAGTAAATTATCTAATCTGGTAAAAAATATTAAAGCAGGGCTGGATGCCGTTGCCTATGGCGAATTTGAAAGTGCTCAATTATTTCAGGAATTAGAACAGATCCATTTGAAAGTACTCAAAGGCGAAAATGTTTTTATAGATAATACTGAAACAAATGAAGCCAGTGATACACTGAACAGTGAGAATCAAACTACTGCCACAGAGGTTAATAAGAAGTCGAATAATCTGGATACCGATGAAAATCTGGCCGAAGAACTTGCTCAGGTCGAAGTCGAAAATGTAGAGGGTATCTTTGCTGAAGAATTTGATGAAATGGAAGAGATTGAGTTTTCCGATGACGATCTGGAAAAACTCAATGATCTGGAACTGGCACAAAAAACCGGAACTGTTGTCTCCATTGATGAGTCTGAAGACCTGGAACTTTTGCCAGAGTCCGGAGATGATAATAGCTCATTTATAGAAGAAATAGACATGTCGGTACCTGCTGGTTTCAGCAGTGAAGATTCGGATGAAATGGGGAGCTTGCCTGAAGACGATCAATATGTGCAAAAAGTTGAAGAATTGCAGGTGGGTTGCTGGTTTGAAATCAAGAATTTTGAAAAACCGCTACGTTGTAAGCTTGCAGCTGTTATACCTTCGGTAGGTAAGTACATTTTTGTTAACAGAACAGGCGTTAAGGTAGCAGAGTTTACCAAACCTGGCCTGGCTCTGGCTTTCCGACGAGATGAAATTTCTCAGTTAAACGATGGTGCGTTGTTCGATCGTGCGCTTGAGTCCATTGTTACCAATTTAAGATCATTGAAGAAAACGCAGGGTGAAGGCATACAATAGTCCTGGCTGGATTGATGAAAACAATCCAGCTTTAACCTTTCCCCTGGAAAATAGTCCATCTCCCCATTTTAATCATCGACCTGACGCCCAAGGCGTATCTTTACTGGTTTTGCATAATATCAGTTTGCCCCCAGAGAATTTCACAGAGGATTATGTCGAACAATTTTTCCTTGGTAAACTTGACGCTGACATCCATCCTTATTTTAAAACCATTTCGGCATTAAAGGTTTCAGCGCATTTTTTCATCAGACGTTCTGGAAAAGTTATTCAGTTTGTCAGTACGATGGATCGTGCCTGGCATGCTGGAAAATCCAGTTATCTGGGGAGAGATGAGTGCAATGATTTTTCTATCGGTATTGAACTCGAAGGGAGTGACAACCAACCCTATACTGAAGAGCAATATCAGCAACTGATTGATTTAACAAGACTATTACTTAAAGATAATCCGGCGCTTAAGCCAGAGAGAATCGTTGCACACAGTGATATAGCACCGGAAAGGAAAACTGATCCCGGCCCATTTTTTGACTGGAAACGGTTCTATAAACAGCTAGGTTAGGCCAGATTTGAGGCTTACCAGAAAAACAGGTTGTCTTTCTGATTGAAATTGAGGATTCTCGCCTTTACTGTCCTGAGCTAAGTCGAAGGATCTTGAAGCTTGGCATAAGATTCCTCCACTACGGCACCCGAAGCACTCCCTACGGTCATGGGGCAAGCTTTCGGAATGGCAAGCGGTTTGATGGTGGTAATTCTGGCAATTCTGTAATCTAAAAACTGATCATGGTTGACTGATCAAGGAAGATAGTCGTAAAAATATCATTTGATATTCATGTTGGTTTTGTGCTTCAATTTTGCTACCACTTCCTTATTAGACCAATCATATGAAATTTGTCGCACTGATGTTTGCATTTGTACTGGGTTATCTGGCACAAAATGGTAAACATGCTGTAATTAATGAAATTCGTGCCGGCTTTGAGAAATATGCTCGCTGGTTTGAACAACGCTTTACCTCAATTGAATTATCTTCCGGTTGGGGTGGACTGGTGATGTTTGCTCTGGTTCCGTCCGTAATATTGGGGATATTGATCCATATAATCAGTGGCGGGTTTACTTTATTACTACTTATTTTACACGCTCTGGTGCTTTTGGTCTGTTTGGTACCTGTTGAACCCGAAATTCGTTTTAACCATGAAAGTACTGATGATAAAGATGATAAAAGAGCGGAAGACATTCAGTCAGATTTTGATATTGAACAGATTGTTTCGATAATTTTCTGGTATTTCGTACTCGGGCCTTTGGGCGCGTTAACGGTTAAGCTATTATTTGTTGGTCGACAACGAACGCAGATCCAGCAGGAACTCGGCCGTTTAATGTTTATCATTAACTGGTTGCCGGGCAGGTTGTTAATATTGAGTTATGCTCTGGTGGGTAATTTCCATGGTGTAGTCTCAGCGGTTGGTAATGATATTTTCAAGTTAGATGTCAACATTCAATCGCTTGAACAGGCGGCAGAAAAATCGGCATTGTGGCCCCATTTTGATGAACTTGAAACAGATGAAGCCATAACCCAGACAGCTGCGTTATACCGACGTGCAATTATCTGTTGGCTTGCCATTATTGCACTTATTTCAATTACTCTTTAGAACGATTCTGATCATACCCTGAAGTATGATTCAATTTGATGAATACGTATTTATTTTATAAAAATGATATACATATTTCTGGTAACAGCTACAATTAGCAACATGTTGTTTCATGCCTCTGCATGTAACTCGGGTATTTGCTTTACGATCAAGAAGATCTCTGTCATCCCGAAGGCTTGCCCCATGACCCCAGGGAGTGCTTTGAGTAGCTTGTGGAGGGATCTTGAAGCTTTAAGATCCCTCCACAAGGTCGGGATGACAACTTAAACGTTAGAAAATGAATTGTTATTTCAACAAATTTAATATTTTTCCATCAGTTAATAACACGACTGAGTTAAATGCATAGGCATATTGTTTTAATTATTTACTTCTTTATTATTAGGAAGTTGAACAGGTTGAAGAGGCTGAATGAATGTCAGTGACAGATAAGCAGGATCTTGATCCTGAAGAAACACAGGAATGGCTGGAAGCGCTTGAGGCAGTTCTGGCTGAAGAAGGGGTTGAACGAGCACATTTTCTGCTTGAAAAATTAATCGATAAAGCGCGGCGATCAGGTGCGTATTTGCCCTATAGTGCCAGAACGGCTTATCTGAATACCATTCCACCTTCAGCCGAAGTGCCGATGCCAGGTGATACGGGTATTGAAAAACGCCTGCGCTCTATAATTCGTTGGAATGCTCTGGCTATTGTACTTCGTGCCAGTAAAAAGAACCTTGAACTGGGTGGGCATATTTCGAGTTTTGCTTCTGCAGCTACACTTTACGATGTGGGTTTTAATCATTTTTTCCACGCCGCTAATGATGAGCATGGAGGCGATTTGATCTATTTTCAGGGACATTCTTCTCCTGGATTTTATGCACGAGCTTTTCTTGAAGGACGAATTACTGAAAAACAGCTGGAAGGTTTCCGTCAGGAAACCCATGGTCAGGGTCTTTCATCCTATCCTCACCCCTGGCTAATGCCAGATTTCTGGCAATTTCCCACTGTTTCCATGGGACTCGGACCATTGCAGGCTATCTACCAGGCACGGTTTTTAAAATATCTGGGTAATCGGGAATTAGCAAAAACAGATAACCGTAAAGTGTGGGCCTTTATGGGTGATGGCGAAATGGATGAACCTGAATCTCTGGGTGCTATTTCGTTAGCTGGTCGTGAACAGCTGGATAATCTTATTTTTGTTATCAACTGTAATTTACAACGGCTGGATGGGCCAGTTAGAGGTAATGGAAAAATAATTCAGGAACTTGAGGGTGATTTCCGTGGTGCCGGCTGGAATGTAATCAAGGTTATCTGGGGGCGTTACTGGGACCCTTTAATTGCTCGAGATACCGATGGCGCCTTATTGAAAATTATGGAAGAAACAGTGGATGGTGAATACCAGAACTATAAGTCCAAGGGTGGAAAATACACCCGTGAACATTTCTTTGGTAAGCATCCCCTGACAAAGGCTATGGTAGCCAATATGTCAGATGAAGATATCTGGCGACTTAATCGTGGCGGCCATGACCCGCTGAAAGTGTTTAATGCCTATCAACAGGCAGTCAATACCAAAGGTAAACCTACGGTTATTCTGGCTAAAACGGTCAAAGGCTATGGTATGGGTAAAAGTGGTGAAGGTAAAAATGTTGCCCATCAGGTGAAAAAAATGGACGTGGAAGCTATTCGCCATTTTCGTGATCGATTTAATGTACCTGTCAGTGATGATGAATTAGAGCAGGTGCCTTTTTACAAGCCAGCTGAAGATAGTGAAGAAATTCAATACCTGAAAAAACAACGTCGTGCATTGGGTGGTTATTTACCTTCCAGGCGACGAAAGTCTACATCGTTAAAAATTCCACCATTAGAGGCCTTTGATGCACAGTTAAAAAGTAGTGGCAAGCGAGAGCTGTCTACCACTATGGCATTTGTCCGAATACTTAATACGTTGTTGAAAGATAAAAATATATCTCAGCATGTGGTACCGATTATTCCCGATGAAGCGCGAACTTTTGGTATGGAAGGCATGTTCAGACAATATGGTATTTATTCTTCCAGAGGGCAGTTATATGAACCCGTCGATTCTGATCAGATTATGTATTATCGTGAAGATCAAAAAGGCCAGATCCTTGAAGAAGGAATAAATGAAGCTGGTGCTATGTCTTCATGGATTGCTGCATCCACTTCTTATTCCAGTAATAACCTGCCGATGATTCCGTTTTATATTTTTTATTCCATGTTTGGGTTCCAGCGAATTGGTGATTTAGCCTGGGCTGCCGGGGATATGCAGGCTCGAGGGTTTCTTATCGGTGCCACTGCAGGGAGAACTACATTAAATGGTGAAGGACTACAACATCAAGATGGGCACAGTACCCTGCTTTGTTCTACCATTCCCAACTGTGTCAGTTATGACCCCACTTTCTCTTATGAAATGACGGTGATTTTGCATGATGGCATGCGTCGCATGATGAAGGAACAGCAAAATGTATTTTATTATGTGACTTCCATGAATGAAAATTACCAGCACCCGGAAATGCCGGATGGTGCTGAAGAAGGCATTATTCAGGGGATGTATTCTTTTGCATCTAACATTAGCAAAAATAGTAAAAAACCAACAGTACAACTTCTTGGAAGTGGTACGATTTTGCTGGAGGTGATTGCTGCAGCTGACATTCTGAAGAATGAGTTTGATGTTGAGAGTCAGATCTGGAGTGTGACCAGCTTTAATCGACTTCGCCGCGAAGGTCAGGAAGTGGATCGCTGGAACATGTTACATCCTGACGAAAAGCAGAAAATTTCTTATGTTGAAAAGAAACTTAAAAAAGTAAAGGGCCCGGTGATTTCATCCTCGGATCACATGAAAATGGTTTCTGATCAAATCCGCAACTGGGTTCCATCCGATTATCGAGTGCTGGGGACTGATGGTTTTGGACGTAGTGATAGTCGCGAAAACTTAAGACACTTTTTCGAAGTGGATCGCTATCATATAGTGTTGGCATCATTAAAAGCGCTTGCCGATAACGGTGATATTGAAATGAAAGTGGTTAAAGATGCGTTAAAAAAATTCAATATTAATCCAGATAGCCCCAGTCCGGTTAGCTGTTAAGGAGTGTGAAAATGAAACAGATCCTTATTCCTGATTTGGGTGATATCGGCGAAGTCGATGTAATTGAGATCCCCATAGAAGTGGGCGATGAAATACAGAAAGAAGATACCATGGTGGTGCTGGAATCGGATAAAGCTACTATGGAAGTTCCAGCTCCCGAAGGTGGAATTGTAAAAGAGATTCTGCTACATGAAGGTGATAAAGTTAAAGAGGGTTCTGCGGTGATCATGCTAGAGCCTTCAGCTAATATAGAGCCCTCAGCTAATACAGAAACCGTAACCGAGAGCGATGAAACAGCAGTTGGGTCTGATAGCACTAAAGCAGAAAGTACGGCAGAAAGTACAGCAGAAGAAAGAGTAGATGAAATAGAAATTGCTGAGATCACAGCTAATGATGCAAAACCTCAATTAGTTGATCTCACTATTCCAGATATTGGCGATCTCGATGAAGTTGAAGTTATTGAATTAAATGTGTCCAGGGGTGATGTTATTGAAAAAGAGCAAACTCTGCTGGTTCTGGAGTCTGACAAAGCTTCTATGGATGTACCTTCTTCTTTGGCGGGTGAAATTATTGAGTTAACCGTAAAAGTTGGAGATAAGGTTAAAACTGGAACGGTTATAGGGAAAATTTTAACCAGGGCTACAGTGCCTGATTTAACCAAAACATCTCTGCAAGAATCAGTTGAGTCATCTAAAGTCGAAAACTCAACGAAAACTTCAACAAGTGAGCAAAAATCAACATTAGCGACAACCTCATCCAGACCCCCGGTACCTGAAAGACCTGCCACCAGTGTACCCCCCAGAAAAGGACTGGTCCATGCTTCTCCTGCAGTAAGACGTTTTGCCAGAGAGTTAGGTGCAGATCTGAGTAAAGTTAAAGGCAGTGGACCAAAATCTCGTGTTTTGAAAGAGGATGTGCGGCAGTTTATTAAAGATGAATTATCTCGCCCTAAAGCAACAGTAGTATCCGGTGGTCTGGCGGTAGCAGATTCTCCCAAAATTGATTTTTCAAAATTTGGTGAAATTGAGGAGGTATCATTATCCCGCATCCAGAAAATATCCAGTGTTAATTTACACCGAAACTGGGTTAATATTCCCCATGTCACTCAATTTGATGAAGCCGATATCACCGAACTTGAGGCATTCAGGAAGTCATTAAAAGCTGAAGCCGAGAGCGAAGGCATTAAAATGACACCATTAATTTTTATGTTAAAGGCAGTGGCTTCAGCCCTGAAAGCGTTTCCAGAGTTTAATGCGTCACTGGGATCAGATGGGGAAACCTTAATTCTGAAAAAATATATCCATATCGGTGTAGCCGTGGATACGCCTAATGGGTTAGTGGTTCCAGTGATTCGCGATGTGGATCAGAAAAGTATTTTTGCCCTGGCCGCGGAGTTGGGTGAGGTCAGCCAGAAAGCCCGCGAAGGAAAACTTTCTCCAGCGTCCATGCAGGGCAGTTGTTTTAGCATTTCTTCATTAGGCGGGATTGGTGGCACAGCATTCACTCCAATAGTTAACTGGCCTGATGTAGCCATTCTGGGCGTGTCGAAATCACAGATGAAACCGGTATGGAATGGGACAGAATTTGAACCTCGATTAATGTTACCGCTGTCATTATCGTATGATCATCGAGTAATTGATGGCGCATTAGCAGCAAGATTTAGTGTTCATCTGGCAAAAATTCTAGGTGATATACGGCGTATTTTGTTAAAATAGTTGCGAGTTGCGAGAAAAACAGCTTGTCATCCTGAATGTAGCGTAGCGAAATTGAAGGATCTTAATGCTGGAGCGGACAGGCACTCCTATTTTTGTCATCCTGACCGTATGGAAGGATCTTGATGCCTGGCAGAGTTTGCCAGTTGCTAGAAACAAAAAGGATATGAGGTTTTTAAATTTATTTTTTAATTTTCTGAAACAATCAGAAAGATGAGGATTTTCCCATGAGTGAGTTACAAGCACAGGTAGTGGTTTTAGGTAGTGGCCCCGGTGGTTACTCCGCTGCTTTTCGAGCTGCAGATTTAGGGCTTAATACCGTGTTAGTTGAAAAATATGCCGAGTTGGGTGGTGTCTGTCTGAATGTGGGATGTATCCCATCAAAGGCATTATTACATACCGCAAAAGTGATTGATGAAGCGAGTTCTATGGCTTCTCATGGTGTCAGGTTTGATAAACCGGAAATTGATATTGACAAGATTCGAGATTACAAAGAAACCGTGGTCAAACAATTAAACCAGGGTATCGCTGGCATGGCAAAGGCTCGTAAAGTTACCGTTGTTCAGGGGTATGGAAAATTTACGGGTAGTAATACACTCGAAGTAGAAAACAATGAAGGTGAAAAAAGTACTATCACATTTGAAAATGCCATCATTGCGGCAGGTTCAAAAATTATTGATCTGCCTTTTCTACCGGAAGATGAACGTATTTTAAATTCGACTTCAGCATTGGAATTAAAAGACGTTCCTGATTCAATGCTCTGTTTAGGTGGCGGTATTATTGGGCTGGAAATGG
>DRNA01000213.1 GCA_011322365.1 Aeromonadales bacterium
ATATTTGTAGTGTTTTGAGTGATTTTTTTTGACGTTTTTGTTAAGCCTTTATGATCTAAGGAGTTTTTTATACTATTTTAAACAGGAGAATATCCATTTTAATGTGCTTTTTATCGGCTATAAATGATTTATCGGCTATAATTTTAACTATTCCATATGTTTCAATGTTGTCCCTGTCGCCAGTTTATGAGTCTGCTGTTTATACCGGCACTTATTCACACCAAGGGTTGAAATACCGAGTTTGAACCAGGATAATTTATGACCAAAACTAAAACAGCGAAGACCCCTGAAACTATTGACCCTAAAATTGAATTGCTGCCGGACAAAATCTGTATTCTACCGCTTTCTGAAAGGCCTTTTTTTCCTCCTCAAACATTACCCGTTTTAATGAATGAGGAGATCTGGCAGGAATCACTTGCGGTTATCTCTGAAAGTGAGAGTCACCTCGCTGGACTCATGTTAACCAACAACCAGAACCATGACGAAACCGAGACCTCCGATTTTAATAAAATTGGCACACTGGTTCGTGTACATCACCCGGTAATTGCTTCCGGTAAAATACAGTTTATTGCTGAGGGTATTCAACGATTCAGAATTAAAAAATGGCTGTCTGATGAATCTCCCTTCCTGGCAGAGGTGCAATATCCTCACGAACCTAAATATAGAAACCAGGATGATATCCGGGCCTATTCGCTGGCAATTGTCAGTACCTTAAAACAACTGGCACCTTTAAACCCCCTGTTTGCTGAAGAATTAAAATTTTTCCTCAATCACTTTGATCTCAATGACCCATCACAATTAGCAGATTTTGCCGCAAGTCTGACCACCTCGGATAAAGACGAGCTACAAAGTATTCTGGAAACAGTACATTTAACCCGAAGACTGAGAAAAGTGTTGAAGCTGGTTAAAAAAGAATTACAGGTAGCTAAAATCCAGGCCAAAATTCACCAGCAGGTGGAGGAAGCTATCAGTGATAACCAACGTAAGTTTTTTTTAAGAGAACAACTCAAAGCAATTCAAACTGAGCTGGGACTAGCAAAAGACGATCGAACCGCTGACATCGATACCTTCGAAAAGCGCATGAAAAACAAAAAACCAAGCACTGCGGCAAAAACAAAAATTAAAGATGAAACTGATAAACTCAAAGTGCTTGAGTCCGGCTCTCCCGAATATGCCGTTACCCGAAATTATCTGGATGTGATTACTGATTTACCCTGGGGACAGATGACCAGGGATAACCTGAAGCTAACCTCGGCCAAACGCGTGCTCAATAAAACCCATGCCGGTCTGGATGATGTTAAACAACGTATCATTGAGTTTTTGGCTGTCGGAGCATCAAAAGGTGAAATTCGTGGGTCGATATTATTACTGGTAGGTCCGCCCGGAGTAGGTAAAACCTCAATCGGTAAAACCATTGCCAGCGCACTCAGGCGAAAATTTTTCCGCTTCTCCGTTGGCGGCACTCGCGATGAAGCTGAAATTAAAGGACATCGACGAACCTATATAGGCGCTATGCCGGGACGAATTATTCAGGCACTACGACAGTGTGGCTCCTCTAACCCGGTAATCATGCTCGATGAAATAGATAAAATCGGAGCCTCTTACCAGGGCGATCCTGCTTCTGCTTTGCTGGAAGTACTCGACCCGGAACAAAATGATGAATTTCTGGATCATTATCTGGATGTCCGCTTTGATTTAAGCAAGGTGATGTTTATATGTACCGCCAATCAACTCGATACCATTCCTTCTCCGCTACTGGATAGGATGGAGATTATTCGTCTGTCGGGTTATCTTACGGAAGAAAAAATCAAGATTGCGGAAAATTACCTCTGGCCGCGTCAACTGGATAAATCCGGACTGGTTAATTCACAACTGAATATCAGTTCAGCCGCAACACGTTTCTTAATTGATGGCTATGCCCGAGAAGCCGGAGTACGCTCGCTGGATAAACAACTGGGACGTATTGTCAGAAAAAGTGTGGTGGAGCTGATGTCGGGGAAAGTAAAGAAAATCCATATCACTAAAGAGAAGGTACAAAAACTGTTAGGCATCCCCCATTTTCAGGAATCAAAACCTAATAAATCGGTGGGTGTAGTCACCGGGCTCGCATGGACAGCCATGGGTGGCAGTACGCTGGATATTGAAGTGGCATTAATTCATCACCAATCCAGGGGGTTAAAACTCACCGGTTCATTGGGTGATGTCATGAAAGAATCTGCTCAGATTGCCTATTCCTATATTCTTTCACATGCTGAAAAATTGGGCATTGATAAAAGTTTTCAGGATGCCTTTGTGCATATTCATGTACCTGAGGGCGCTACACCTAAGGACGGGCCTTCAGCCGGGATCACCATAGCCTCAGCAATTCTTTCAGCGGCAATTAACAAAAGGATAAAACGACCGCTGGCAATGAGCGGTGAACTGACTCTGACAGGGCAGGTTATTGCAGTAGGTGGCATTCAGGAAAAAATAATTGCAGCAAAAAGAGTAAACATCTTTGAAGTCATATTGCCATTGGGAGTCACTGATCAATTTGAAAAATTGCCTAAACACGTCAAAGCGGATCTGACCGTGCATTTTGTCGAGACATTTGATGAAGTAAGCCGGTTAACGTTTGCTCTGAAGTAAACTTTCGAAAAAGAAAACCTTCAGAAAATTTTTTCAAAATAAGCTGACTTTTGGGTCAGCTTATTCAGAGCCATAATCATTCAAGGGCTGCAAAAATTGCATCACGAATATCTGTCATACTGCCTACACCGGCGATTTTGACATATTTTGGTGCCTTGGGATCACCTGAGTTAGCCCAACTGGAATAATATTCAACCAAAGGTTTGGTTTGATCGTGGTAAACAGCCAGGCGCTTGCGAATTGTTTCTTCCTGATCATCGTCTCTTTGTATCAGGGCTTCTCCAGTCTCATCATCTTTATCGGGTTCCCCTGGAGGATTGTAATCCACATGGTAAACCCGACCAGAACCTGGATGAACACGTCGTCCAGCCAGTCGATGCACAATTTCTTCATCTTCAACATCAATTTCAACAACATAGTCCACATCAATGTTGTTAGCTTTCATGGCATCTGCCTGAGGAATAGTACGTGGAAAACCATCTAATAAGTAACCCTGACGACAATCTTCCTGCTTAACCCGCTCTTTTACCAGCCCGATGATAATATCGTCCGAAACTAAACCGCCGCTATCCATAATAGCTTTTGCCTGTATCCCCAGAGGGGTTCCGGCCTTTACTGCTGCCCGCAGCATATCTCCGGTGGAGATCTGTGGAATATGATATTTTTCAGTAATAAATTGTGCCTGGGTGCCCTTTCCTGCACCAGGCGCACCTAACAGAATGAGTCGCATCAAGTTTCTCCAAAAATTCCTGCTTTGAG
>DRNA01000214.1 GCA_011322365.1 Aeromonadales bacterium
CAATAGAGAGTATGTGTTTCATGAGTTAGTCCTTTTGGGCAGCTGGTTTTTTGTCCTCAGCTTTTTTATCCTGAGCGGGTTCGGCTGGTAAACTGAATTCACTATCGTCCACTTTGGGATTGAGCACAACTTTGTTAATAACCATCGAAATCGATGGACCGTCTTTTAAACCTTGAGTAATGGAAAAAGGAAAATATAATCCATTCACTTCCTGGTAGTCACTTAATTTGGTTTGACTCATTTTGCCTTTGGCTGGGCCAACGTTGACCTTAGCTTCAATGACGAGTGGAACCAGAGCTTCGGTATCAAAATAGTAATACGACACATCATCTTCTTTTTTACCGTCAACCGTTACAGGCTCTTTAACCAGTTTAATTTTATAGGTTTCAGTACCATCGATAGTTTCGTCACCCTGTAATTCCACTTTGTAACCGTTTTCCTTGTAATTAAACAGCCCATCAGGAAAATCATTATTATTCAATTTCTGGTTTGCCGTAGTTTCTGCATCGGCTTTTTCAGCTTTCATGGTCATAAAATTGGTATTCCACATCACATTACCATCAAAAACCCCCTGCTTAAGCGTTTTACCCTGCAAAGTGATTTTCATATACTGTTTGCCTCCTTTCAGGTTTACCAATTCAAACGGAAATTTCATTCCTCCCTGATTAATTTCTCCAATAAATTTAACGCCTTTTAACTTTTTCCAGGCTTCCTTACCACCGGTATTGGTGTAATAGTCGCTGATAATTTTGTTGGCATCAATGGCCAGGGCCGGTGTCATTGGAACAATCAGCAAGGGAACAAGAGTAAAAAAGGCAGCAATATATTTTTTCATGATTCAATTCCTTCTGTTGAATTATGTTAATAAAAGAAAAGCACTGAATTCATATAGATGTCAGTGAATTGAATAACTAGAATAAACCTCAAAACCCGGGCTGTCTACGCCATAGCTGTTGTCTGTGGCGATTTAGAGGTTAAAAATAATGCTCACGGCAACTTATTTTTGATATTTTTTGTCTCAAAGGCTTTGTTTATGCACCTTTGGCGATGAGTGTTAACGGAAGACTGTGCATTAATAGAAAAATGTAACAAATTTTTAACTGTAACCATAAAGGATGAAAAAAGGAGCCAGACCGGGGGATGGTGCTGGCTCCAGTTGGAGACGCTGTGGTCAATGTTTGTTAAAAATTACTGGCTACTGCGGTATCGGTATCTGTTGTTGAAA
This sequence comes from Aeromonadales bacterium, assembly GCA_011322365.1. GTDB lineage: Bacteria > Pseudomonadota > Gammaproteobacteria > Enterobacterales > DRNA01. The sequence continues at coordinate 1,226 of DRNA01000214.1, forward strand.
AATTAATAGCAACATGGCGATCCAGAGCAGTGCCTTCAATGTCTGTACTGTTGGCACTGGCAAAGCGTTCGCCCAGACCTTCCAGTTTAATACGTTTGGCATCTACGCCCATTTCAACTAAAGCTCTTTGCACTGTTTTAGCTCGCTCCAGAGAAAGTGCCAGGTTTTCAATACTGGTTCCACGGCTATCTGCATAGCCCTGCAAGTTGATGGTGAGTTCTGGAAATGCCATCATCAGTGATGCTATGGGTTGAATTTTACTGTGTCCCTGTGGCTCCAGAGTGACTGAATTCGTGCGAAATAGTACATCAATACTGAGATCTGAGCTGATTTTCTGAGCGAATTCCCGGTGTGCAATTTTTTCCAGTTTCAGGGCTCTTTCGGGATTATTGAGCGCTTCGTTTGCTGATAATAATTCCTTCTTCGTCTGGCTGACTTCTTTTTTAAGTTGAACCAGTTGAACTTTCTGTTGA
>DRNA01000215.1 GCA_011322365.1 Aeromonadales bacterium
AAGTAATCGGGTCAACGGACGGATGATGTACTCAAGTTTATTTTTTATTTTGGAGATGTAATAACATGAAACAACAAATGCAAAAAGGTTTTACCCTTATCGAATTAATGATCGTTGTAGCGATTATTGGTATTTTGGCCGCAGTAGCAATTCCGGCTTATTCAGATTATACACAGCGCTCTAAAGTTGCTGGTGCTGTTGCTGGTATTGGTAGTCTTAAAACTTCTGTAGCTGTATGTATTCAAGATACGGGTACAAAAGTCGGTTGTGATTCAGGCACTAATCAAATTCCTGCTGCTATTGCTGCTGGTGACAATGGTGGTACCATTAATTATGTTGATGCTGCAAGTGTGACTAATGGTGCAATTTCTTTAGTTACTACAGGTAAAACTGCAGGCGGTGCACTGATGGCAATCACATTAACTCCAGATACAACTAATGCAGCTGCTGTTCAGTGGGATCTTGCAGGTACTGGTTGTAATGCAACTACTCCAGGACGTGGCATTAAATGTACAGGTAACTAATAATACCTTTCCATGTTAGATAAAGCCGTGATACCACGGCTTTATCTCTTGACAGCACGAAACGTTCCGCAAATTTGTTTTACAAAATTAACTTCTTCTAAATGATTTAATTTTCTTCCAAATGATTTAATTTTAAGGGTATTTGTTTTGAAATTTTCACAACAAGGTTTTACTTTAATAGAATTAATGATAGTAGTAGCAATTATTGGGGTATTAGCAGCTATTGCTTTACCGGCTTATTCAGATTACACCCAACGCTCTAAACTTGCAGCTTCTCTTATCTCAGTTGATTCATATAAAACAGCAGTTAATGTATGCTTTACAGATACAGGTTTATTAAATGGATGTAACCAAAATACTAACGATATTCCTGTCGGTATCGCTGCAAATGATAACGGTGCTACTATAAATTATGTTGATAGTATAACAATTAACAATGGGATTATTACCCTAACCTCTACAGCCATTGATTCTGCAGCAAATAAGCTGTCTCTGACCTTAACTCCTAATGTTAATTCTACCCATATAACTTGGGATATGACTGGTAGTGGATGTAAACTCAATAATCCAGCTAGAGGAGTTGATTGTTCAGGGAACTAAACACTCTATTTAGAAATAAATACCTCTGTTACAAATTATTTAATATCGCCTTAATCATTAAAATTAATTTCATTAAATTAAATGATCTGTCCTATAATTACAAATATTACATCATTTTTAAACAATTCATGTTAATGGATACTTAATGGCAAGTTCAAAAACAATCGCCCTAAGCGGATTAGCCCGCCAATTAGTCCAAGCAGGCTTACTAGATGAAAAAACCGCTTTAGAAGCCTATCAGACAGCAAAAGATGAAAAGATCCCTCTGGTTCGTCATCTGGTCACCAATGCCATTGTAGAAGCAAAAGCCATTTCTACTATCGCATCTCACGAATTCGGTGTGCCGGTTTTTGATTTAAATGGTTTTGATGAGAGTAATATCCCTTTAGATTCCGTTTCACCTGATCTGATAAAAAAACATCACGCTCTTCCCCTGTTTAGAAGAGGAAATCGTTTATTTATAGCCGTCTCAGATCCAACCAATACTACGGCATTAGAAGAAATTCGTTTTAATACCGGTATTACTACTGATTCTATTCTGGTGGAAGACAACAAATTATCCGCGCTCATTGAAAAAGTACTCGATCAAAAAGATTCGGAAAGTCTGGATTCCGATTTTGATGATGCCGATCTGGACAATCTGGATATTGAAACCGTTGATGAAGATAAAGATGATGGTGTTGATACCATTGGTGATGATGCCCCCATCGTCCGTTTTGTAAATAAAATTCTACTGGATGCCATTAAAAAAGGCGCCTCCGATTTACATTTTGAACCCTATGAAAAAAGTTATCGCGTGCGTTTTCGAGTCGATGGCGTGTTGCAAGAAGTGGCTGCACCACCGAATAATCTTGCCGGCAGAATATCGGCACGGTTGAAAGTAATGTCTAAACTCAATATTGCCGAGCGACGCCTACCCCAGGATGGTCGGGTAAAAATGAAAATCTCGAAAAATAAATCCATTGATTTTCGTGTCAGTACCCTGCCCACACTTTACGGTGAGAAAATCGTTATGCGTATTCTGGATTCATCCAGTGCTCAAATGGGTATTGAAGTATTAGGTTATGAACCGGATCAGCGCGCCCTTTATGAAGAAGCGCTTGGTAATCCACAGGGCATGATTCTGGTAACTGGCCCTACAGGATCCGGCAAAACGGTATCCTTGTATACCGGGGTGAATATGCTCAATACTCCGGAAACCAATATTTCCACCGCTGAAGATCCAGTGGAAATTAACCTCCATGGTATTAATCAGGTTCAGATCAATACCATGACGGGACTCACCTTTTCTTCAGCACTAAGAGCTTTTTTAAGACAGGATCCCGATGTGATTCTGGTGGGTGAGATCCGTGATCTGGAAACCGCTGAAATTGCCATGAAAGCCGCTCAAACTGGTCACCTGGTATTATCAACACTACATACCAATAGCGCCCCGGAAACCCTTACCCGAATGGTAAATATGGGTGTAGCAGCATTTAATATCGCTACTACCGTGCGACTGGTTATTGCTCAACGTCTTGCCAGACGTTTATGTAAGCATTGTAAAAAAGAAGCTGACCTGCCTAAAAAAGTGCTTTTAGAAGAAGGTTTTAAAGAAGAAGAGCTGGATAATCTTACCCTCTATGAAGCGGTAGGTTGCGATAAATGTGTTCAGGGTTATAAAGGCCGTGTGGGTGTTTATCAGGTGATGCCTATCTCAAAAGCCATTGGTAAAATCATAATGGAAGGTGGGAACTCACTGGCGATTTCTGAGCAGGCGACAAAAGATGGAATCCCTGATTTAAGAGAATCAGCCATAGAAAAAGCCCGACAGGGCGTAACCAGTATTGCCGAAGTTCATCGGGTAACGCAGGATTAAGCTCTGGAGGACAAACTGTTTTCTCGAAACCAGCTCCCTTGTCATTCCGAGATCCCTTGTCTTTCCGAGCCTGTCGAGGAATCTTATGCCAGGCCTCAAGATCCTTCAACTGCGCTACGCTACATTTATTTACATGGACGTAATGTATGCAGTAAATGCACGGAGCAATTTACTGTCAGGATGACGGACTGTTTTTTGTCGAAACTCGCCACTCGAAACTCGCTCCCCTGTCATTCCGAGCCCCAAACCCTTGTCATTCCGAGCGCAGTCGAGGAATCTTATGCCAGGCCCCAAGATCCTTCAACTGCACTACGTGTTACCAACAATGCAAAACTGATCCACCTCACCAGTTGAAATCTGATCCAGTTGTATCACACTGGTACCTTTTGCGAGGTGCCATGATTTCAAGAGAGGAAGTTATGACTAT
>DRNA01000216.1 GCA_011322365.1 Aeromonadales bacterium
AAACGGGATTGCTCAATGGTCTGGATGTGACCACCCACTGGCGTTATGCCGATAGATTTAAACAGCGTTTTCCCAGGGTGAATTATGTTGATCATGTACTTTATACCTATCAGCAGCGTATAGGATGTTCAGCGGGCAGTGCAGCAGCTCTGGATCTGGGGCTGGAAGTCATTCGACAGGATTTTGGCGCTGAAGCTGGCAATCGGGTTGCGCGCAGGCTGGTGGTGGCACTTCATAGAAAAGGCGGGCAATCACAATTTGTTGATATCAGCAGTGTGATACAAAAAAATGCTTTTAGCCAGACTCTGGATTGGGCATTGGAGCATTTACCAGAGGATATAGCCATTGCCGATCTGGTAAAAAAAGCGCACATGTCGCGGCGGACTTTTGATCGGCATTTTCGCCGTAGCTTTAATATGAGCGCAAAACAGTGGCTCTCCAGAGAGCGATTAAAACTGGCACAGCAGTTATTGGAAAAAGAAAATGATTCTATCGAGCAGGTGGCTATAAAAAGTGGTTTTGAGCGTGCGATGAATATGCGGCATTATTTTCGGCAATATCTGGGTATTTCTCCATCACAATACCGCCATCAGTTTCAATAAAGGATCGATACCATGCATATAAGAAAAGTTCAACCCGATGATATTCCGCAACTGGTCACTTTGTGTGAATTACATGCCGCTTATGAAAAAGCAGATTTTGATCCTTCAGGAAAAGCAGAGAAGTTAAGCAAAGCAATTTTTTCATCGGATCCGCAAGTTTTTTGTTGGGTTATTGTAAAAGATAAGGTACTTTATGGCTATCTGAGTGCTACCCATGAGTTCTCTACCTGGGATGCAGATTTCTTTATGCATATGGATTGTCTTTACCTGAAACCGGAAACTCGGGGTAAGGGTTTTGGTTACCAGTTAATCCTGGTATTAAAAGCATTCGCCAGAGCAAAGGGTTGCCCGTTAATTCAATGGCAAACACCGGTGGATAATGAATCGGGTATCGCTTTTTATGAAAAGTTGGCTGCTCAGTGGAAGGCTAAAAGGCGATATTATTTGTCGGTTTAAAGACTGATTTACATGACTATGCAGTTAATTCAGTTGAGTATTGTTATCTAATGAAATTATATAAAATTGTTACAATGATGTCTTTTATCTAACCCATATATTGTCATCCCGACCTTGTGGAGGGATCTTAAAGCTCTAAGATCCCCCACAAGGCAACCAAAGCATTGCCTACGGTCATGGGGCCAGCTTTTGAAAAACGAGGTTTGTTTTCGAGTGGTGAGTTTTGAATTGAGAGTTGAGAAAAATTGAGAAAAAAATGAAAGTGATGAAATTTGGTGGCACTTCGTTGGCAGATGCTACCCGTATGAAAAATGTAGCGACTATTGTCTGTGGCGGTGAACCGGTTTTAGTGGTTCTCTCTGCCATTGCCGGGACTACCGATATGTTGCATCAGATGGCCAGTAATATCAAAAAAGGTGAGGCAGCCGAGGCATTGCAATGTATTGAAAAATTAAACACGCATTACCACTCTTTTGTTCAGTCACTGTTTGCCGATAGTGACACTGCGGGAAATGAATTTTTTATCAGAGCCAATGCTTTTTTGAGCCAACAATTTGAACAGCTTCAGGAACTTGTCCAGCAAAAATATGTGCCGGCCCTTGGCTACCATTTAATGGCTCGTGGTGAAATGATGTCAACAGAGTTATTTTATCTGTATTTGCAATTTCAGCAACACCCGGTGGCATTGATTAATGCGTTAGATTTTTTACGTTTAACCCGGCAAGGAATTCCTGATGAGGACTATTTATCTGAACAGTTGAATCAACAGATTCAACAAAATGATAACACCAGAGTTTTTATTACTCAGGGCTATATTTGCCGGAATGCTTTTGGGGAGATATCAAACTTAAAACGAGGTGGCAGCGATTATTCGGCGTCTTTATTCGGCGCAGCTATTAATGCCGATGAGATCCAGATCTGGACAGATATTGATGGTATGCACAATAATGATCCACGATTTGTTGAAGGCACTCATCCCATCCGCGATCTTTCATTTGATGAAGCGGCAGAGCTTGCTTACTTTGGTGCTAAAATTTTACATCCGGCCAGCATCAAACCGGCCCGTAGGAAAAATATTGCAGTTAAGTTATTAAATACCCTGCAACCCGAAGCTCGTGGAACGCTGATATCGTCGCAAACAACTCAGGCAAGAATTAAAGCTATTGCAGCCAAAGATGGCATTACCGCCATAAAGATTCGCTCCAGTGACATGTTGCAGGCACAGGGTTTTTTGCGGCGAATTTTTGAGGTGTTTGAACTTTATCAAACCTCTATTGACATGATTACAACCTCTGAAGTGGCAGTATCTGTCACCATTGATGATGAGAACAATCTGTCCCCCATTTTTGACACTTTAAAAGAGTTCGGACATGTGGAAGTGGATAAGAATTTGTCTATTATCTGTGTTGTAGGTGATTTTGTGGTTGATAATAAAGGTATTGCTGCACAGGTGATTCAGTCGCTTGAAGATATTCCTTTGAGAATGATTTCTTATGGTGGTAGTGCGCATAATATTTCGTTACTGGTGGCTGAAACGGATAAAAAATCGGCTTTAAATTTACTGAATAAGGGGCTTTTTAATGTTGAGAGAAAATAATAACCAGCTTCAAGATGAAAATCTG
>DRNA01000217.1 GCA_011322365.1 Aeromonadales bacterium
AGGTGCTCCGGTAAACTGCCCACCCACTGCCGCGTGGGCACTTTCGTGAGCTCTGACTTCTCTATCTCGACTGGCCAACTCACTTATCTGCTGCTGAAGCAGTTGTTGCTGCTGAACTTCGGCAGCTTTATCTGAGCCTGTAGCTTTTGAACCATTCTGCTTTGAACCACTATCCTCTGCCGAACTCTGCTCACCATCACCCGTCTGTGCACTATCACCAATAGCTGCATTTGCACTACCCGTTGTAGAACTTGCATTTTGAGCAGAACTGGTCTCAGCCAGGTTACTATTAGCCTTATCTGTGGATATTGTTCGACTTGCTTTTGCCTGAAATAACTGGGCTGGCTGGGGTACAGGAGGGACTTGCTGATTATCCACACGAATGGATTCAACCGGCAATTGAGATTGCGCGGGTACCGGAATGGGCTGCTGAATGATCGGAACTGTAATCATTGAAAATCTCAGTAAAAAACTATGTGAGTAATTACTACGCTTTTATATCAAGCAAACTGCCAATAGTTTTGTTTTCTGTTTCGATTACTTTCGCTGCAGCCTGAGCTTGAAGCTCTCCCTGTTTCAAATCAACTACCGCACTTGCTAAATCGTTTAGACTGGAATTTTCAGTAGTACCATTTTTGGCAATTCTATCTGCAGCGTGAGCCACGCGCTGCTGGGCACTTTGAAATGCCTGAAAACCACTTGATGAAGTACCGGATACAGCCATGGTACACCTCGCTTAAAATAAAACCCCAGGTCGGGAAAATTAATAGGTTTGTACCTGATCAGAATAGTAACCACGGCACAACAATACACCTGTAACACTGAGTATAGGTCATTTTTTAACCAATTTCACTATTATCTTTCCCTGATCTAAATCATATTACAGGTTCCCTGGCAGAAATGTTACTACTGCAATCGCCAGTAAAATCATTAGTATAGGCAATCCAATTGCAACGACTTTAACCCAGGTTGGATTCTCATCCGGTGCAGGTCCATAGCTGTTACTGCCGGGGCTTCCTTTGGCAAACAGCACATATAAACCAAAAATAGCTCCTACTATGGGTATAAAGGTTAATAAACTGAGCCAGCCGGTTTTATCCAGATCGTTAAGTCGTCTTATCATAAATACAAACATTATAAAAAAAACAGGGATATACATTAAAATCATCATCAGGCTCAATCCAACCATTCCGTTTGACGAGTTCTGATCTGCGGTACTTAACAGGGCAACCGAAAATACCATGCTAAGAATAACCATCAAAATCATAAATATAAAATAGCCGACAAAGGTATAGGCAAGGTAGCGAAGCCTTCCAATTCTACCGCGCATTTGAAAAAATTCAGGGTGATAATATTCGTTGGCGTCCTGTGTAGAAATATCTGATTCAGGAGCATTGTAGGGGTTTTCAGAGTCCATTTTTCAATCCACTTGATGTTGTTTTTATAGGGTGTCACTAATCTTTGCTAGACACTTTGCTGATTTATATCATTTGAATTAATCAAAAGCAACTGCCTGAAATTTGAAAAAATACCAAAATAACCTTTTTATTCTCTCGAAAAACTGATAATTTCTTTATCCTGGGATAGACATACAGTAGCTAGATAGCGGTAATAAAGCTGACAGAATCAACTATTACTGGTTTAATTACAGTAATAGTTGCTCTCATTCTGCCCAAAACCGGCATCAGAGAACGATTAATAATAACCAGAAAATACAGGGAAGACTCCACGTTCTTCATATTTGATTTTAATGCCCATAAAAACACAAAAAATTGATAATCTTATCCATCTGCAAACACCCGAAGGTGTAGAGCTGACTTTGACCCCGGCCGGCCCTCTACCCAGAGCTATGGCCTGGCTTATCGATCTGCTGATCCGCTTTATCATCTTATTCGGATTAGCCATTATTTTTTCCCTACTGGGTAACTTTGGAACCGGTTTATACCTGTTAACTTTTTTCTTAATCGAATGGATATACCCATTAATCTATGAAATCTGGAAAGATGGCAGTACTCCAGGCAAAAAATCTATCGGTATTATGGTAGTGCAGGATGACGGCACTCCTATCACTTTTAGCGCTTCACTTTTAAGAAATTTATTGCGTTCGGTTGATTTTCTACCCTTTTTCTACGCATTGGGACTTTTAAGCTGTGTTATCAGACAGGACAATAAACGGCTCGGTGATATTGTTGCTGGTACCTTGGTCATCTACCGTCATTCCCCAAATACCCTGGAAGCATTACCTGAAGGTGAAGCCATAATACCCAAGCTTCCCCTGACCACAGATGAACAAAAAGAAATTGTTGCCTTTGCCGAACGTTATCATAAAATTTCAGATGAAAGAAAACAGGAACTGAGTTCTATTCTGGTGCCTGAACTGATTCCGGAGAGCAAACATGCCATTGCAGATACAGTAGCAATGGCGAGATGGATAAGAGGATTGTAAACATTGAAACAATTTACCTTTGAACAAAAATGGACGTCATTCTGGGATAAATACGCCGAAAATCTGATATTAATAAAAGCGCATGATCATTCCGCATCACTGGAAACCTTTCCGGCTGATTATAGACGCATCTGTCAACATTTATCGTTAGCAAGAACACGCTGTTACAGCCTGTTTCTCTGTGAACGTCTGGAAAGACTGGTATTTGAAGGCCATAACCTTCTCTATGAGAAACAGAAAAAACCCTGGTTAAAAATAGCCAGCTTACTATTTATTGATTTCCCCATCGCTGTTAGAAGACACAATAAAGCGCTTTATATTGCCATAAGCATTTTTTTATTACCTGCAATAATGGTTGGTGTTATCTGCTATTTTGACAGTGATTTTATCTACAACATCATGCCAGCATACAATGTCAGAGAAATGGAAACCATGTATTCCGACGGCGTCAAGGCTTTTGGAAAAATTCGAGAGTCTGATACGGACTGGATGATGTTTGGCTATTACATTCAAAACAATATCAGTATCTCCTTTGAAGTCTTTGCCGGTGGTTTACTGGCCGGTATCGGTAGTCTTTTTTATCTGTTTTATAATGGGCTTATCCTCGGTGGTGTGGGTGGTCATCTTAGTCAATACGGCGTTGCAGATAACTTCTGGAGTTTTGTGAGTGGCCATGGCGCTTTTGAGTTAACCGCCATTGTTATCGCCGGTCAGGCAGGACTAATTCTTGCGGGTGCTCTCATCAAACCTGGAAACGCAAGTCGTAAAGACAAGTTAGTAGAAAAAGGGCATCAGGCTGCCATTATTATCTCTGGCACTACTATCATGCTCATTATAGCTGCATTTCTGGAGGCTTTCTGGTCTTCAAGTACACTTATCGATCATGGTGTTAAATATACCGTAGCTGCATTTTTCTGGACGGGGATAATTTTATTTTTTATATTTTCTGGTCGAGGTTTTCAACCTTCAGGTGGCTTAAATTCTGCACAGAATAATCTTTTGACAGAGACAGCTGATGAAGATTGAAAATATCCGTATTGCTCTGGTTGAACGAAACCCCTGGCAAGCCATTGATATGGGGTTTAACATTGCCAGACAATTCTATCTTCCTTTACTAAAAAGTTATCTGCTTGGATTTGGCATCATTTGCCTTCCGCTGATTGCTGTGTTGTATTATTACCCTTTTTGGGCTGCATTATTAATCTGGTATCTAAAACCATTATTCGAAGTGGGACCCCAATTAATCCTCAGCCGATTGATTTTTTCAGAAGAATTTTCTAACAGGCAAATTGCTCACATTACCTTCAATGCTATGAAAAAGTATTTCTGGTTAGCGCTATTCCATTTAAGACTTTCAATCAGGCGTAGCTTTATTATGCCGGTTTATTTATTGGAACAACTTCCATCAGAACCCAGGAAAAAACGTCTGAAGATGCTTTCGCTGGGGCAAAGTCAGGGACCAGTTTCACTGACCGTACTACTCTCCCATGCTGAAATGCTTTTTTATCTGGTTATCCTGTTTATTGTCTATCAATTTATCCCGGAATATGAGCGTGCTAATCCATTTATATTATTGCAACAGGAAAAAACCGATCTGGCCATAGAATGGTTCTCAATCACTAGTTGGTTAATCGCCATGATAACTGTAGCTCCTTTTTATGTATGTGGGGGCTTTGCTCTTTATCTGAATAAGCGCATAGAACTTGAAGGTTGGGACATTGAACTGTCTTTTAAGAAGATTAAAAATCGTTTAAAAAATTCAATAACTGTGGCAGGGAGTTTACTACTTTTTCTGTTTTTTATTTCTGCACCCCATCAACTGCTGGCGGTTGAATCTGACAGCCACACTAAAACCATACCTCCTCAATCGGAAAATTTAAAAAAAGAAAAAAAGGAACAAAAAATACCAGAAATTAATCGTAAAACAAAAGAAGAAATACAATACATTCTTCACCACAAACCGTTGGAATTTATCCCTGAACAATCCCAATGGAAAATAAGCTCATCTGATAGCAAAAGTTCTGCCAACTTATCATGGCTAGCCGCAACATTTGAAATTTTTCTATGGGGCGCTGTAATCCTGCTTATATTGTGGTTATTATCAAAGATTCCAAATTTGAAACATGCATTAACTCCAATTGAAAAACGGGAAAAAATCATCAGAAAAGCTAACGTCTTTGGTATGAAATTAACCTCTCATGAACTCAATATGGATTTATTAACCGCTCTGAATACTGCCTTGCTAGATTCTCATTTTCGCAAAGTGCTGGCACTCCTGTTATCAAGTGCTCTGGGTGAACTTGCGCAAATGGGGAATAAGAAAATACCACGGGGAGCCACAGAAGCAGATTGCCTGATGATAGCAAAAAAGCTCTCACCTGAAACACAATGGTTTAGCTGGTTCGAACAATTAATTCAGTACTGGTCTGCACTGGCATGGGGACATAAACCTGTAACCAAAGCACAATTAGAAACCCTCATTACTCAGGCACCATTAAAAGAATTATCTGACAGCCACCGGGATGAAAATAATGTTCCCGCTTAATCTAAAAAAAGCACTATTAAGTTTGCTTGCTGTACTGGCTCTATATTTCGCCTGGTGGTTTTTTACTCATCTGGAAAAAGTTGATAATGATGGCAAACCTGAACCTACTATCGAAGCTGAGATGCAGCCTTATCTAGCACTTTCAGAATTTTTAAAAAGTAAAGGTTATCAAGTTCATATGAATACCAGCTGGTCAGAACTGGACAAAATCGACATACAGAACTCGGTAGTGGTTATCCCCTACCTGAGTCCGCATTTACCTCAGTTTCAGCGTCAGCAACTGAATAAATTTTTAAAAAAAGGACACATCATTTTTGGCATAGTTCCTTCATCCCGGTCAAACTGGCTTAATGAAGAAAATCAGTCGGAAACTTCTGATTTCAGGAATAATGAAATGTTATCGCGCTTTCATCTGACACTCTACAAAGAAGAAAGCGATCAATATGGCACCAGCACGCTGATGGATAGAGAAATCACCTTTGAAATGCCCGATAACTGGATGTTTGAAGAAAAAAATGATGGCAAGGATACAGGATACTGGAGTTACTGGATGGAACAAAATACGAATTCTAAAATTATTATTATTCCTGAATTTTTCATTTTCAATAACCAGCATATTGGTAAACGTGATAATGCCTTGCTCTTCCTGAGTTTTTTACAGGTGGATGATGAAAATAAAACCCACTCTGAAATCTGGATACTTTCAGAGCCAATTACGCCAGGTTTTTTCCATTTATTGTGGCAGAATTTTTCATTTGCTATTTTGGCTCTTGCTCTACTAGGTATTTTATTATTGTGGAATTACGGCATACGTTTTGGCGGTATTTATCCGTTATTCAAACCTGCTCGAAAAGAACTAAAAGAACATCTGGATGCCGTGGCAAACTGGGACTGGAATCATTCTCATGCTGAACACCTTATCAAAAATATTTTTATGGCTATAAACCGTAAAATGAAATATAGCTATAACGATTGGGAGTCATATGATCAACAAAAGCAGATAAGGTTGATTTCCCGACATACCGGCATTTCCATAGAAAATATATCAACAACATGGAACCTTGAAAACATTCATTCACGAACAGCTTTTTTAAGGCTCATCCAGCAACTACAAACTATCAGGACTCACTTATGACAAACGAGAATATGAATGAGGAACTCAATGAAGTTACAGAAGAAACTGTCGATGAGGAAATCACCCCCTGTCAACGATTAATGGATGAAATTCAAAAAGCAGTCATTGGCCAGAAACAGGTTATCCGCGAAGTGGTTATAGCACTTATTGCAGGAGGACATGTATTGATTGAAGGCGTACCCGGCCTGGGAAAAACCCTGTTGGTAAAAGCGCTATCTTATGCCATAAACTGTAATTTTAAGCGAATTCAATTTACCCCCGATCTGATGCCTTCAGACATTACGGGCTATACGCTTTATGATCTGAAATCTGAGAAGTTTAAAATTCAGAAAGGTCCGGTTTTCAGCAATTTTTTACTGGCTGATGAAATTAATCGGGCACCGGCGAAAACCCAGGCTGCACTACTGGAAGTTATGCAGGAGCAACAGGTGACTATTGAAGGCCATACCTTTGAGCTGGATTCTCCCTATATGGTACTTGCTACTCAAAATCCCATTGAACAGGAAGGAACCTATCCTCTGCCTGAAGCCCAACTGGATCGATTTTTGCTGAAAATTGCCATTAACTATCCAGAACTCGAGGATGAATCTTTACTTGTTAAACTTGTGACCAACGGACAAATTGGTAATGAATTTAACTTATCCGCCCTGTCTTCAGTGTTAACACCCGAAATAGTAAATGAACTGCAAAAACGCTGCGCCAATATACTGGTAGACGATAAAATTATGGATTATGCGGTTAATCTGATCAGGGCGACCCGCAACTGGCAAGGCTTTCAAAATGGCGCAGGCCCCAGAGGGGCTATCGCATTAATACGAGCAGCACGTGCCAACGCTTTAATAAATAACAATAATTTTGTAACTCCTGATGATGTTAAAGCGGTTGTGTTACCCGTATTACGCCATCGCGTAATGCTTTCAGCAGAAATGGAGATTGAGGGTATGAGTAGTGATCAACTACTGACCCAACTTATCGAGCAGGTAGAAGCACCCAGACAATAAACCTTATGATACCTTCAAAAACATTCATCACTATTATTGCTCTGTGGACCATTTCAGCACTGTTCATTGCCTTTTATCCTTTATTTGCATTTCCCTGGCAGGTAGCAGGTGTGGTGGTGATGTTCCTTTCGTTGTGGGATCTACAACGGCTACGAAAAATTCCCCTTCCTGAAATACAACGCGAAATCAGCAGTAATCTCGCCCACGGTGAAACAACACTGGTCAGGCTCTATTTAAAAACCACGTTGCGATCCTCAACCTATATCCAGATTTATGACGATATTCCGCCATCGTTTCAACACGCTTCCATGCCCGTTACCCTCTCTCTGGAACCAGATGAAATCAATTCTATTGAGTATCAGCTAAAACCTTTGAACCGGGGTAATGCAGTTTTTCGCTTTACATTTATTCGACTTCATTCTCCCTTGCAACTCTGGTGTCGGCAAATACGTATCGACAATGAGTCTGAAATAAAAGTTTATCCCAACTTTTCAGCCATAACAAAATATGCGCTGCTGGCATTGGATAATCGTGAGTCGGTATTAGGTATTCAACAAAAAAGGCTGCGCGGAGAAGGTTCTGAATTTCATCAGCTAAGAGAGTATCGTCAGGGTGACAGCCAGAGACAGATTGACTGGAAAGCTTCCATTCGACTGCAGAAAATGATTTCAAGAGAATATCAGCAGGATCGCGATCAGAAAATTTTGTTTCTGCTGGATTGTGGCAGGCGAATGACAGCCAGGGATGGCGCTTATAGCCATTTCGATGAAGCACTCAACAGTCTGTTACTACTAGGGTATGTGGCACTGCGTCAGGGCGATGCCGTAGGTATGCAATGTTTTGGTTATGACAATCGTTTTCTGAAACCGATCAAAGGCCTGGGCACTATCAAACGGCTGTTAAATTTTAGCTATGATCTTAAAGCTGAACTCATGGCTCCAGATTATATGGCTGCGGTTAAAAACCTGCTGGTCCATGAAAAAAGACGTTCTCTGGTGATCTGGCTGACTAATCTCAGAGATGACGATGCTGAAGAACTACTCCCAGCAATTCAGCTGTTAAAAAAACACCATCTGGTATTAATTGCCAACCTTAAGGAAAATTTACTGGATACCCTGGATAAAACCATACCTGACAATTTTCAACAGGCCCTGAGTGTCTCAGCCGCTATAGGGTTTCAACAGCGCAGGCAACAGGCCTTCAAAAACCTTTCCAGAGAAGGTGTTATCTTAATCGATACCACTCCTGCTGAATTACCATCAGCACTGGTAAACGCCTACCTTGAAATTAAAGCCAGCAGCAAACTGTAAATCTCACCTGTAATATACCCTGAATGCTCAAAATTGAAGGTATGTCTACGATAAAATTGTGCTTTAAATCATAATAAAACACGCATTTTTCTATAAATCCTCGGCGTATCATGTGAAAATACTACTTCAATAGCAATACAAAACGAGGTTCCCCCATGAAATTATTCTATGCCATCTTTTTTTTGCTGATGCTATCGGCTCCAACCTCAGCAAGTGAACTTTATCGAATTACTCTGCTACGAGCAGCACCTGGAAACCTTGCTCCATTAATCGAGAAAGTAAAAGTCTATAAAAAACAGCAAAAAGGAAACCTCTCCATTATGCGTCACAGTCAGGGTGATCAATGGGATTTAATGTTACTGGAACCTGCCGGTAAAAACCCGGCTGTCATGCAGAACTTTAGTGATCTGGCCGATTTCCAGCACAGTTTTCTGGCAAAATCCGAGACCAGCTGGCCTCAGCTTAAAACCCGGTCGGATGCCAGTGGACTTTTCCATATTGAAATGTTCCATGCAGTACATGGTCAATCAAAGGCATTACTCAAACAGCGTCAAATGGAAAATCAATACCTGACCTCAACCGAGCGACAGGCGAATAGTATTTTTGAGACCACCTTTGGGAGTGATGTGGACAGTTTTACCATTGGTTATTATAAGGATCTGTCAGCATTTGCCCAAATGCCGGATTTACCCAAAGCCACCTTTGAAAAAGCAGCAACAGATGCCGGATTTAAAAATCGTGATGATATTGGGCTCTACCTGCGAACTTTAATCCTGAGTCATAATGACACTCTGGCCACTGCAGTTAAATAATCTATGAGCAAGCAACACCCTGGCGATGAGGCCGTAACCGATCAAATAGCCCACTTTCTGCAACAGATAGGCATTAGTCTGGATGAATTTCTTAAATTTGAACATGCTGACGCCTTCCAGAGAAGCAAAAGCTGGAAAGCTCAGCTAGACCAACCCCTTCCGCTTCAGGGTGAAGGCATAGAAGCCGTTGTCAGTGAATTACGTCAAACGGTTATTCCCAACGGTTCAGCAGTACCCAACCCAGGTTTTAGTTCGTTTATCACCACCGGGGCCACCACCGCTTCTACCCTCGCCTTTACCGCAGCGAATATTGCTTCACCACAACGTTATATGGGTACTGCTTTTAACTTTCTTGAAGAAAAATCACTCGAATGGCTTGCAGATATGTTTACTATCCCTCAGATGAAAGGGGTTTACAGCAGTGGTGGTTCGGTGGCCAACCTCATAGCACTGGGAGCAGCCCGACAATCAGCCTTTGAAAAAATAGCTATCGACCCTGCCGCTGATGGCGTGGATCGCCCAGTGAGTATTTATGCCAGTGAAGAATGCCACCATACTATCCAGCGATCCGCAGGTGTACTCGGTATTGGTCGTCGTGCAGTAAAATCCGTAGCCTGTGATAGTATGGGAAGAATGCAGGTAGAAAAACTACAGGCCGCTGTTGAAAATGATCTGAAACAGAATATTTTACCACTGGCCATCGTTGCCAATGCGGGTTCTACCAATACCGGCGCCATCGATCCATTAACTGAGATAGGCCAATTGGCTCATCGATATGGGATCTGGTTTCATGTGGACGGCGCCTATGGTTTACCGGGTATTCTCGATGCACGCATTGCCCCTCTTTTTCAAGGGCTGGAATTTGCTGATTCGGTTATTGTTGACCCACATAAATGGTTAGGAGCGTCCATTGGCATCGCTGCAACCTTTGTTAAAGATCGCGATCTATTGCTCAGAGCTTTTACCCAGGAGCCAGCCGACTACCTTGAAGGATCGGTTGATCAAAATAGTGAAACCACACCCTCCCTTGAACATTCAATGGATGATTTTGGCATACCCTATTTTGATTATGGCGTTGAACTCAGTGCACCCAGCCGAGGAGTGGTGGTATGGGCCATGCTAAAAGAAATCGGTGTGGAAGGTATGCGCAACCGGGTAGTCCGACACAATGACATGGCACGATATCTGTCTGATTTTTGTCACCAACACAACCATCTTGAAGTACTTTGTGAACCGACATTATCGATTTGCTGTTTTCGTTATCGAGACGAGAGTATTAACGATCTGGATCAGTTAAATCAACGCATTCATCGTCGCTTGATTCGAGAAAATAAATTTATGCCCAGCACCACCCGTGTGAATGGACAATTAGCCATTCGGCCCTGCTTTGTAGGCGCAAGAAGTGAACAAAAACACGCCGAAGGTATGCTACAATCAATTTTAAGAATTGGCGAACAACTGGTTCAGGAAAGCAACACTTAGCGGCTATTCTTTTGAACAGAGCGAGAGTTACACCTCTTTTTTTACACCCATAAAAATAGTCTGAAATAAAACAATACGGCCATCTCAACTCCCGAAAAGATATATCCTATAAAGAGTCACACCTTGCTTGACCAACATTGGGTTAAGTCACGGCTGCTCACGACCTATCCTTATTTGCTAGCCTTTAAATCAATAAAGCTTTATTTTTATTACTTGATTTAAAAGCTTAAAATGCCTGTCAAGGGAGTATATTTCGCAGTTATTTTGTTTAGCATTTTGTGCAATTATTAAATCAGGAATACCAATTCCATTTACTCCTGTTTTTAAACATTTTATTTGAAATTCAATAATTTCTTCCCATTTAATGTTTAATGGGGTTTGACTTACTTCTTTGAGTAACTGAACAACATTAGTTTGTTGTTTTATTTTTAAATACGGTATTAATTCAACCAATATGATTTCATTTATAACAATAAGATTTTCATCAATTAATAAATCTAAATCACCAGAGTTTTTACCCTCTCTAAAATAATCTATCCAGATTGAAGTATCAACAAGCACCATTATTAATGGCGAGCTCTTATTTCATCGAGGTCTATATCGATATTTATTTTTCCTTTGTATTTTTTGAGATCAGAAATCTTTGATTTTCTTACCAGTTCTTCAAGTGCTTTAACAATAACACCCGTTTTTGTAGATGTATGTGTAACTTTCATTGCCTCATCCAGCAGGTTTTCAGGTAAATCAAGGGTGGTTCTCATAATTATTCTCCTCAACATAATGCATACGATTATAGGATGATA
>DRNA01000218.1 GCA_011322365.1 Aeromonadales bacterium
ATAAATTCCTGAAAAATCAAAAAGACTGGTTTTGTCACATTTTCAACAGACGAAAAAAAGGGCTTACAGAGTTTATGTAAGCCCTTTTTTTATAGAATAATGGCGCGCTCGGCAGGAGTCGAACCTGCAACCGCTCGGTTCGTAGGAATGTAGTCTATTTTTTTCACCCAAACTTTAATGCTTTAAGCTATTGATTTTAAAGAAAGCCAGAAAACCTGAAAATAGCAAAACCTACCTCAATCAACCTTAATCAACGTCACTATGCTTTGAATTTGTCACGTTTTTGTCACGGTTGAAATTCTTAAAGTGGAGTCACTCATACAAAATTTTTCCGTATGGAAGATGTATTTTTATTTATAAAGCTTGAGTGCCTTCAGCACGACATCCATCCCGATTTTATTCCGAAACTTGAAACAGTCTGATAAGCTTTATCTGCAAGAGGGGATTGGGTTAAGTTTTGGTGGGCAGTGCCCACCCTACCTGGGTAATTTGTCCAGTTGCGGGATAAGCCATAACAGCAGTTTATGGCAATCTTCAACAGCTTTAGGGGTGTTATTTTTCATAAAATTATCGCGATCCACCGCAAGCGGTGGAAATAATTAAAAGCAAAAGCACGCCTTCGGCGCAAAAAAAGTAAAATCGCTTCGCTCCAAAGGGAAATGCGCTTCGCTTATAAGAGTAAAGGGTAAAAGAGTAAAGCAAAAAGTTAAGGAACCTGGACTAAACGAAAGCCGAACCTAGCGTCTCGCCTGAATGCATTGAGCCAGTTACGGTTGGCGGAACGCACCCTATCCGGCTCGTCGTTCCACGAGCCACCGCGCAGCGAAAACACATCAGCCGAACTACTGCAACGTTTCTCAGAGCCATCATAAGACTTACTATAGGATGAACATGTCCATTCCCAGACATTGCCACTCATATCATAAAGACCATAAGCATTCGGTTTAAAGCTCTTTTTTGGTGCGGTGTACACATAGCCATCATCACATGCGGCAACAGTCCAACCTGAATATTTTCTTTTTGCTGATTTATCCCCCCCATTCGCATAACGACAAAGTTGAGTATAGTTATTATCATTACCCCAATAAAAGGCACTGCTTTTGCCTCCTCTTGCCGCATATTCCCATTCCGCTTCCGTCGGCAGTCTAAAATGCTTACCTGTTTTTTGACTGAGCCATTTAGCATAGGCTGTAGCATCATTCCAACTGACACACACCACCGGATGATTATCATTTTGGCTGTAATTCGGGTCTTGCCAGTCATAACCTGAGGCATATCCCCAGTCACCACTGCCGGTTTTGTCAACATAACAGCCTTTTTTACCCCCTGTATTCTTTTGGGCATCGGTACGGTAGCCAGAATCATTAATAAAAGTTCTGAACTGGCCTTTGGTCACTTCATGGGTCATGAGATTGAAAGTGCTGACTCGTACTCGGTGTTGGCTTTCATCATCGTCTCGTTTTTTCTCTCCCCCAGGACTGCCCATTTGAAAACGCCCGCCAGGAATTGATACCATATCAATCCCATAAGCCAATAAATCACCCCCTTCTCGGCTTAAATGACCTCTGATGGTTTGGTTACTGCCTGAGCTGATGTGTACGGTTTCGGTGTAGTCTTCATAGCCTGACTTACTAATGACCAGTTCATACTCTCCTGCCGACAGTGTTAAATCTAAACGGGTGCTGCCATAATTTTTTCCATTCAATGTCACTGCATCATTACTTACATTTGAGCGGATGGTTAAATGACCCGGTTTATCCGCTTTGGGCTGATATTTTTTAATCTTGATTTGAGCAATGCGGACATAGCGACCATCGGGGTATTCCGCCAGATAGGCTTCGTACATCTCTTTGCTTGGGTCTGATTTGACCTCTGCCCAAAATTCTCGCTCATCTTTACTCGCCACATCAGGGTCGGCACTGGCGATTTGAATGGGGGCGGGTAAATCACTTTGACCTTCACCACTAAAATAGAAATCACCCGTCACTGAGGAGGTCATCCACGGCAATTGTTCACCCCGGGTACTGCGTTGCACTCTCTTGGTCACTTCTTTAAAGACTAATTCCAGAGGCTGGTCTTTTTGCCTCATGGCATCAATCAAGGCCAGTGTGTAAGGGCTGTTTTGACCATCACCATCCGCAGCTACATCACCGGGGGAAGTCGAATAGGCTAATAAGGTGCCTCGGGGCATATCATCTATGCGAGCCAGTCCTCGTTTACCACTGCGAAAACTGCGGGTCAGGGGGTTGTTACGACAAGCATCAAGAATGACGATGTTCAAGCCATTGCCTGCCAAACGCATTTCTTCTAAGACTTGTCCGGCATCAATGGCATTGTATTTTAGCTGGGCTTCTCGTTTGAGTTTGCTATCAACAGGGATAAGGTAGTTATTGCCACGTGACTGAATGCCATGACCGGCATAGAAAAACAGTCCGACACTGCCCTGCTCCAATTGCTGACCAAAGTCACCTATCGCATCAGCCATCCCCTGTTGGCTAGCATTGGTGCGTAATATGACTTTGAACCCCAGTCTTTTTAGGTTTTTGGCTACTAATCGGGCATCATTAACGGGGTTTTTCAGCGGGGCATCACTATAGCTGCTATTGCCAATGACCAGTGCAACACGGTTTGAGCTGGCCATCAGGGCTGGTGAAATGAGTAGGCTTAAGATAAGGCTGATAAGAGTTAGTTGTTTTATTGCTGTCATAATGGTTGTTTTCAATAATGGTTATTTTGTAGGGTGGGCAATGCCCACCCTACCTGAGCATTTTTTCATTTTTATTGTCTATATGATAATTGAATGTGATTATAACATATCAGGGTTCAAAGTCTGATAACTTAAAATTTGAACCAGAACTCAACACCGTCATTCATTGTTTTTTATTAGACGAACAAAAAGGGAATTTTAACAAAAAAAATTTTATGAGGTGGGCAGGGCGAATACTTTGTAGGGTGGGCACCCCAAGGGCACTTCTTTTAGGACGCATTGCCCACCCTACGATTTATCAAGTAAGTTTATCTGTGCTAAAAATTTATTTTTTAAAAACGAACCGTCCAATTAGGGTGATTGATTGCTGAACTTTGATTATTATATTCACTATCAAGAATAATCACTGGCAGAGCTTGAACTTCATATTCTCCCTTAACATCGGGATTATTAAGCTTTATATCATTAACACCGGTCAGATAGGCTACTGCACTAATGTGTTCTAGTGAGTGATGCTTTGATTGGGTTACTGTCATAGACAGCCGTCCCCGTCCATCTTGCTTGTTAAGAGTAATCCATCCAAGGCTAAGGATGATTTGTTCATTCATCTTGTCAGTTACTTTATAATTGCTGACAGTAACTCCTGTTAATGTAGGCAAGTCTGTTTTTAATAATGAAATAACTTGTTTGAACAGTCCATTATCAGGCATTTTTGTCACATCAATGTAAATTGAAGAGGGGCTGGCGTGCTTCATTAACTGGCAGTTAAGTTGTTTTCCTAAATCTTTCACCATTAAATCAATCGCATCGACGGTATAGGGTGATTCACGCAAGCCTGTCAGCCATGGATCAGGATTTACCGAATTAAGTTGAGCCTGTTCACTGTTAGTTAAAGCAATGCTTTGCGTTAAACCAAAACCATCAACCCATCGGTTATCCTGCTGCTTATCAAGCATTCTCAAAGAAAGACTCTGTTTTGAACCTGATGATTTTATTTCAATTCCTAAGAATAATTCAGGTCGTTTTAAACACAGTTTTCTCTGAGCAATCTGATGAGTAGCAACCAGATCATTACTGGAACGATATAAAACAATTCCCTGTTTTTTTAGCAGATAAGTTTCTATA
Source organism: Aeromonadales bacterium (assembly GCA_011322365.1). Lineage (GTDB taxonomy): Bacteria > Pseudomonadota > Gammaproteobacteria > Enterobacterales > DRNA01. The sequence continues at coordinate 3,833 of DRNA01000218.1, forward strand.
CGTTGACGAAGTGATCGTGTCAGGGTATCCATTTTAGTCTCTATCTGACCATCGGTGAATTTTACAAGCATAATGGGGCGTTGTTGAAAACGAGGCTTATTAAGTTGAGTGTCCAGATAGGGTAACACCTGTTGTTCTACGGTATTCATTAATGAAGAACGTTGAGAAATGACAATGGTTTGACAAGCGGATAAAAAGCAAACACTGATCAGCACAAACAGCAGGAATAATGATTTCATAAAACACCCTTAAATTTTATTTGATTAACTGATGAGTTTAGACGGACAAGTGAGTAAAATTTTAAAAAGTATTGTAGGGTGGGCACCGCCCACCATGGATATTGTTGCAAGCTCTGGTGGGCAATAATCGATAGCTTTTGGTGGGCAGTGCCCACCCTACGACCAAGAGGAAGTGCCATTGGGGTACCAATGCTTATATTTTAAATCCCTGCTTTTTTAGTTGATACCGACTGTTATCCAGCTCTTTTTGATTATCATAACGCAAAACAACCTGATATTGAGCCAGTGATGTTTTGAACCATTCAATTTTTAAAGCAGGATTTTTCTGTTTAATATAATCTGTAAAGCCCTTTGCCCGATAGGCCTGATTAAAGGTTAATAACACGCGCTGATTATTGGGTTGATAGTGCCAGCCGTTATTGTCAGGAGACTGACTTTGAGTATTTCTGACCTGTCGTTTCACAATGGACTGATAATGATCGTAGATATACTGACTATACCAAATTGCACCATTGGGCATACCCACAGATGACATTGACTGTTTTATTCTGCCTGGCCCATAGTTGTAAGCCGCCATAGCCAGATGCAAATTACCATTATAACGGCTGAGCATTTCTTTTAAATAGCGTGCACCCGCGTCTATATTGGTACAAGGCTTTAACAAACTGGCCAGTGAGGTGACACCCAAATGACGTGCGGTTGATGGCCATAAAATCTGCATCACACCATAGGCATTGGATTTTGATTTTGCTGTGGCATTAAAATTTGACTCACCTCTAGCCAGTGCCAGTAATATTTCGACAGGAATATCTGTTTTTTGAGCGGCTTGTTTAAAACAATGCTCAAACGGATAGTTACCTGCCAAAGCCAATTGATTTAAGGGAGTCGATGCCGCCCATAAACCATTCATTTGCCCCGTTCTAATTGATGTACTTTTTGCTAAAACCTGTGTACTAACCAGTAACAGTCCAATCACAATTAATTTTTTTAAGTACTTTGTATTAAACATTTTGTCATCTCTTAATTTTTATTGTTCAACTCTCTTATGGGCGATAATAATGGATGACAATAATAAGATATAAGATACCAGCCACAAATAGGCTCCCAGATGTAAATGCAAACGGCTCGATACGATTAGACTCATGTTTAACAATGCAGCGACTATTAACAATATGCACAATATTATTAAGTACAACAGCCATTTTTTTCTTGATGCTTTAAACAAAAAAATAAATAACATGGAAAATAAAGACACCACATTACCCACCGAACTTATAACAAAAAGTATCAACATCAAACTCATTTTTATTGAAAATGAAAGACTCATAGCTGCTATAGCCACTTCATATCCCATTAAGGTTTTATGATTAACAACAACTGAAGGCAGTAGCATACTCAGCAGAAACAACAACCAGCTAGCCACTAATAACTTTTGTTCAAATGAATACTGTTTCATCTTATTGACCTACAATCAGCTGTGAAAAATTTAAACCCAGTGCCTGCTCAATTTGAGCAATCTGTTGTTGAAAGATTTGCTCATTTTCTACTTCTAACACCAACTGATAAGACCCCATAGCATCACGTTCTATCTGCACATCAATCTTGGTTTTATCACGGATCTGTCGGGCAAAGGCATTGGCACTGGTTTTGTATTTAAACGCTGACCAGATGGGCTTTCTTATCATTACATTTGTTATTGCCTGAGGGGACTCAGTAATAATAACGACATCGGTACTCATCTGCTCTTCTGGTTCTGGTACTTCTTGTGTTTCAATCGCCTGAACATCCAGCACCAAATCCTTGACTGGCGGCAAAACCACCTCATCGGGTACCTCTATTGTTTTAGCCGTATCAATGATCTTATCAGCCATTGTCTTGCCTTGTTGATAAAGCCTGGGATAGTGATCAACCACCCAGGGCTGAACCACAAAAATCATTAAACCCATACCACATAAAAAACCGAATAATTTAAACATAAATTCAACCTGTAGGGTGGGCAATGCGCCCTGAAAGAAGTGCCCTTGGGGTGCCCACCATTAATCGTTACTCAAACCCCGCAGGTGGGCATTGCCCACCCTACCCTAGGAAATCTCAGACAGGCTCCTAGGAATCACTCGTACAGGCTTTTTGAGTGCTTTCCAATAATAACTTCACCGACTGGTGCTCTTTAAGAGCCATTTGATAGGCTTCATTATCCCCTAATGCCAGTGCAAGTCCTTTGCGTTTTTGTTCAAGCTCATTATCCAATAAACGAGTCAACTCATTTTGTTTGCTATTCATTGAGCAATGACTATACGTGTTAAAATCAGACTCATAATCTAATGACACCAATTGTGGGCTGAAATAACGTCTTAACATGGACTCACTGTCTTTTTTAGTAATAATGCCTTTTTTGACCATCCACTGGCTTTGTATACCCAGGGTTTCAAGGTTTTTTGCATCGGGCTCACCCGCAGCAATATCAACCAATGCTGAGAAATGTTCAGCATAGTCTGACTGACAATCTCGATTGCTCAATGTTGAGCGACTTTCTTCAATGGCCACACTTAATTGCTTGCTCTGGGGCATATTGCAATAACGGGTTTCCACACTGGCATTGGTCTGGTTGTTGTTATTAGCACAGCCACTCAAGGTTAAAATTGCAGTGATTCCCATACCCACTAATAGAGTTTTATTAAAAATTTTCATAATATTTCCTTCGTAGGGTGGGCACTGCCCACCATTAACATTCATTACTGATAAAAATGACTCAAGCGTTGTTCATAATTTTTTGTTGAATTCTGATCAGGGTATACCGGCGAATCATAAGCCGCTTCATCTCCCATCACTAAAGAGCGATAATTAGCAATGGTATCCATACTCTCATCACTTAAATCATCAAGATTAATCCCCAGTGAACTGACTACGGCATTATTAGCTGTATTTTGTTCCAGCAATTTAAGCTCTTCATTAATCATCGATAAATCTGCATACGTCTGACTGGCCAGGACATACAAGTTTGTTTGTTTAGAACCAATGGCTTTATTGATTTTACCAAACATGGCAGCCATGCGACCTAAAGGTGTACGCCCTGAAATACGTTGACTGGAATTTTTCTGTCCACGTTGCATGGCCTCATGATTGAGTTTAACTAATTGACTGGGGGTATAATTATTTGCCATTCGGGTCAGGCTTTTTCCCATGGTTTTATGAGCATGGGACACCGCCTGTTTGACTTCAGGTAACGATTCCTGCACTGAGGTATTAAGCTCCATAAACTTCTCACGCATTTGAGCTTTTAATTGACGGCAACCAGCATCATCACTGAGCTGATCACATTTAGACTCTTTATACAAAGTCTCCTGTGTTTTCATCTCTTGTGATATACGAGTCAGTTCACTTTGCATTTGCACGGTTTGCATTTCCGCTTGTTTAAAGCTCTCCTGAACCGAGACGGGGAATAATTCTAATTGCGGGGAATTGGCCGCATTAGCAGGAGTCATAACAGCCGTTGATAACACTGCACAAGTGATCATAGATAAAGCCAGATGACGAATAACTGGTATAGGACGTAACATAAGATATCTCCATTTGATAATAATAATTAACGCAATCAAGTTCTGTTAATTATTAAGACGGACAAAAAAAGAAAAAACAAAAAAATATTTATTTCGGTTAAACCTATTAGAAAACTTTTTTAAAAACCGGCTACTTGCTGTAATACAATCTCGTTTAAACTTTGTTGATCCATTTCCTCTCTGACTTGTTTTTGTATTTGAATAAAGCCACTCACGGCAATGAGTTGACCTTTTTGTTTAACCATACAATTAATAACTTGTTCATTTTGCAAAACCTGAACAACAATCTCAGAAGCACATTCTTCAAAAAATTCAATGATCTCCAGAAAAACAATTCGATCAAATTTATACAAAAATTGATTATTTTTATCTAAATAGCTGATCCTAAAAGGTGTCCACCCTATAACCTTTTCTGTTGAATCTCAGAACCAGGAAACGGGGACACATTATTCATAAATTTTCTAACATCTTCCATCAGACTTTTCATTGTTGAATGTCGATGATTTCTGGTTACGGTATCATGTAACTGTTTCCATAATAGCTCTATTCTGTTTACCCAAGGGTGATAGGCTGGCTGAAATATCAGCTCAAACTTTTTATTATGGGACAGAAATGTTTTCGTTATCTGACTTTTATGTATAACATAATTATCCGCTATCAATCGGATGGTTTTAGCCTGCCTGTATCTTTTTCTTAACTCTGCCATCAGGCGTAAAAACAGGAATGAATTTTTACTTTCCCACTCTACCCAGACAACCTGACCTGTTTTAGAATTCAGGGCACCGGCCAGATAATTCTTCTGGTTTTTACCCGGAGTAGGTATTCTGGTTTGTTGTCCTTTTACAGACCAGCAACTGCCGATACGTGGATTTAAATCAATATCAGCTTCATCCACATAAAATACAGGATGTTCAGCATTGGCTGTTTGTAAGGCCTGCTCTATCTTCTTCATTTTACGAGCCTTTTCCTTATCCTGTATGCACAATGTCGGGCAGGCTCGTTTCCATTTTATACCCAGTTTAGGTAATAACCTCCGGACAGTAGATGAATGAATACAGGTCTGAAATTCCTCATTGACCTGCCGGGTTAATAATTCCGAAGTCCATCTTGAGTTAAACCATCCAAATTCTTTTGGTTGCTTCTGAACCAGTTCCAGTAAGCGGGTACAAATGGTTTCATTGATACTATAGGGTGTTCTGCCACGGTTTTCCGGAACCAAGGCTGATTCACCAAATTGATCAAAACGTTGTATCCATTTTCTGATACTTGTCCGGCTGGCACTCAGCAATTGGGAAACCTGTTTTCTGCTGTAACCCTCATTCAAGAGTAAAATTGCTTTAGCCCGCCTTCTGTAATTACCATCTTTATTAAATTGTACGACTTTTTTTAACCGTCGGCGTACAGGACGGCTCAGTTCCGTTATAATATTATTCATACTTAAGCTTTGTTTGATCTGGTTTTTTTGGTTAATTTCTTTGATCGATAAACAAAGCTTAAGTTCCATTTATATGGACACCATTTCGGAACAGTTATTTAG
>DRNA01000219.1 GCA_011322365.1 Aeromonadales bacterium
GACACAGGCTTTTGGTCATTTGCCCAAACCCGGTGAAAGCGTTGAAATTAAGCCTTTTGAGTTTACTGTACTCAATGCTGATAATCGCCGTATTCGTCAATTAAAGGCCATTAAACTGAGCGATGAGTGATTCTATAGCAGGCTTTCCAGCACAGGTATTATCTTCAACGAAAGGCTACAAACCCTATCTGCTGGCTTTTATTAGTGGCATGATTTATCCAACAGGTTTTGCACCATTGGGTATCTGGCCGTTAACACTTGTTTCAATTCTGTTTTTTTATAGTTTATTAAAATATTCACCTGCAAAACGTGCAGGGCTGGGTTTTTGCTACGGTTTTGGTCAGTTTGGCATTGGCACCAGCTGGGTTTATGTCAGTATTCATCAATTTGGTGGTGCAGCGGTAGCATTAGCTATTATCATTACTCTACTTTTCACGGCTTATTTATCGCTCTACCCGGCACTTCTGGGCTTGCTATTCAATTGGTATCAAGAAAAAGCTTCATCCCCTAAACTTGGACTTATGTTTATATTCCTGTGGTTACTTATTGATGGTCTCAGGGGTTGGGTTTTTAGTGGATTTCCCTGGTTATATGCAGGTTATAGTGGCATAGATACTGTGTTGGCGTCCTGGGCCCCATTGATTGGCATCCATGGTTTGACGCTGATTATTGTAGGGACGGCTATATTGATAGAAAAAATGTTTTATAATAGACATTTACTCCTAAAGGATTTTTTCAGCCGTCAGTGGCAGCTACCGGGTTTAGTTTTATTATTGGTCTGGGGAAGTAGCCTGGGGCTGGCAGAGTTCCATTGGTCTAAAGTTGATGGAGAACCTGTTACAGCGACCTTAATTCAACCTGATATTTCTCAGGATTTGAAATGGGAAGCTAATCATTTAAGAAACACCTTAACTACACTTGATGAAATGACTTTAAAGGCCAGGGGACAATTAGTCGTGTGGCCGGAATCGGCATTACCCATTTTTGAAGATCGTATCAGGCCCTATCTAACACGAATAGCCAGACGCTCAGCCCTTAAAGGGCAGAGTATTGTTACCGGCGTGCCCGTAAGAGATAGCCATAGCAAAAAATACTATTCCGCCGCTATGGTGTTAAATGCAGATAATATGGCGACAGCAGAAAAATACTATAAAAGACGATTAGTACCCTTTGGTGAATATGTGCCGTTAGAAGATCAATTACGGGGCCTGATTGAATTTTTTAACTTACCTATGTCAGGTTTTAGTTTAGGGCCATCAAAACAAAACACCTTACATGTGGATGGCCTTTCAATGGGAATAGCGATTTGTTATGAAATTGTCTACCCTCGGCTGGTATATGACCAGTCCCGCCAGGCGAATATGATCCTGACAATCAGTAATGATGCCTGGTTCGGTAATTCCTGGGGTCCTCAACAGCATCTCGAAATGGCGAGAATGCGTGCCCTTGAAACTGCACTGCCGGTTTTAAGGGGAACCAATAATGGTATTACCGCTTTAATAAATTATAAAGGAAAAGTGGTTTCACAATTACCGCAGAATACGCAGCAGGCTCTGGAAATTTCTTTTCAACCCAGACGTTCGCATTCCCCCATTCAATATTATTCTTTCTGGTGGGTAGCAATTATCTCGCTGGCCATTGTGATTGGCCTTCAATTTCTCAGTAACCGGCAAAAATAGTTGGTTCTGGCTACTCAGTTAGCGCCATTCTCGTGGGTCCAGTCGGTAAAATCCCTGCATTAATTCAAACAATTTGGGGTAATGCTTTTCAAAGGCAAAGGGCTCGGTAAAAAAAGCTTCTGTAGTGACTGCGAAAAATTCAGCGGGATTAGTGGCACCGTAGGGATTCAGAAAACTGTGATGGTGTTTTTCGGCCAATTCAGTAAGTTCATTAAACCGATGGGCAAAGGCTTTAACCCAGGTGTCAACGATACCTGAAGGCAATGGAGGCACTCCATCAGAGTACCCATCTTCCTGATCCAGCTGGTGAGCAAATTCGTGAAGCGTGACATTGTGGCCGGCAATAATGCTCTGACTGTTATTTAACACATCGTTCCAGGCCAGCAGTACTCGTCCATTGTGCCAGGATTCGCCCAGGCGTACGCTATTTTGATGTTCATCTTCTTCCTGGGTAAAGTAGGCGCTGGGATAAACAATAATGGTTTTGATTTTGGCGTAGTCATCAATGGTGCGGCCTAGTATTAAAATACAGGCCTCGGTCGCGATAGTAACGCGGATTTCATCATTCATTTCAATACCTTCAGTACCATAAAAATGTATCTGATGGATAAATAACTGGACCAGATTACGTAATCGGGACTGCAATGCTACGGGTAATTTGTCGTAGATAACGTTATTGTTTTTCATTATGGACAACCAGTGATCGGGGAACGGTTGTTTTAAAATGCGTTTGATTTTCCAGACGGGATACCAGAAAAGCCATATTAAACTCACCGCTGTAATCAGCAGAAAAATACTAAAAACAACCCAGGAAGGGTCAATGGGAGCTGCTGACATGGAATGGTTACACGTTTTTGCTTTCTGGTGAGCGGATTGTAACTTAATTCTCAAAATTATGTGCAACGTAGAAGCTCTTTTTGCTGTAGCCATGTAGAGCATAAATACATTATACTGGATTTAACATTCAGGACATTCTACCCGATAGAATACTTTCAGGTTCAAATATGCGATTTAAATTATGCTTAACAACTTTGTTAGCTGCAATTAGTCTATTTTTATTACTTACTGCTTGTGATGCGAAAAAAGCTTTGTACGTGACACGTGCACTTTTGGGATATATACCTCCTCCAGAGGTGCCTTCGGTAATGGATCAACTAAAAGAAGAGCTTGAAAGATGTGAGCGGTCCGGTGAAGGTAATTGTGAAGAAAAAGCGGTTAAATATGTCAGGTTAATGAATAAATCATTACAAAAGAAACCTTATAAAGGCGAAGTTATCATTACCCGGGATTATAAAGGGGAGACCAGCATTGAATATGATCCTGAAACAACAGAACAGACAAAAGAGGCCGATAAAAAGATTGAATAGCATCTGGCTATGCAGTAGGGTATATCTTTTCATTGAGGCGTTCATTAAAAGGAGTCGTTATGACTTTCATTAAAACAGTTTTTCTTTTCACCTGGTTATTTCTTTTTTCTGGTTTTACCCAGGCAGAAAATATCAAACATGGTAACTGGGAAATGACTTTTAAAGTTTCAATAAAAGGTTTGCCTATGGAATTACCCACACAAACACATACCTCTGAGCAGTGTTTAACCAAAGAAAATGAAATTCCAAAATCTGATGATAACAAAGACTGCAACTTTAAAATGCTCGAGAGAACTGACAGCAAATATTCATGGGAAATGAAATGTAAGGAGTCTGGTATGAGTGGTAAAGGGGAGATGAATTTTAAGGGTGAAACCATGCAGGGCTATTTTAATGCCAAAGGTAGCATGCAGGGTATGAATATGGAAATGAATTCTGAAATTACCGGCAAATATCTGGGTAAATGTAAATAATCCAGGTCTGTGTCTAGCGGGGCGATGGTAACACCTTCTCATTTAACAGAGATGGTATTCATCAGAGGGCCTGCTCTAATTTATATTAAGGTCGTTTCCAACACCAGTTACCATCTTCACCTATAACCACACAGGAATAATCCTCAATTACTTCGACTTCTACGCCAGTGGGAATACCTTCGTAATAGTCATCGCTTTTGTTGGAAAGTTTCATTGACTGTTGCAACAGTAAATCCAGATCTTCTGATTTTTTAGTTTGCTTAACGGTGTTCATTATCCTCACTCCTCTAAACTGCCTTTGGGAACAGTTATAGGTTCGCCACTAAAGTGTGAACCAGTTCACACTTTTTAGGATTATAGACTAAAACCTATCAATGTACAAAATTTAACCAACGATAAATTATATCTATATTTCATTAAGTTAGAAGTATAACCTAGAAACAACATCATATAATTGTATAAACCTTGAGCATTTTAGTAGCTAAATTAGCAACAACAGGGTATTTTTTTAACCAGTGATCTTTTCGCTTAAGTTGACAGTAGTCAGCAGTCTGTATCTAATGGTTACTTTAAACTGGTGTTAAAAATAATAAAAAGGAGTCGGTTTTGAGTCAGAAAAAGGGCTTAGATCCCAGTGCTTATGTTCCATTACAGCAGGGTGAGCAATATCCACCTTTTGTTTCAACCAATGAATCAGTGGCTGAATTTACCTTTAAATCCATAGCAGTAGGGGTGTTATTCGGCATTATCTTTGGTGCTGCAAATGCTTATCTGGGGCTTCGAGCCGGGCTAACTATCAGCACTTCTATTCCAGTGGCGGTTATGGCGGTTGCGATGTTTAAAATTCTGGCGAAAGCTGGCATACCCAATACCATATTAGAGACCAACATTGCTCAAACCACTGGTTCAGCCTCCAGCTCAATTGCCAGCGGGGTTATTTTTACTTTACCGGCACTTTTTATGTGGGGAATGGCACCGGATTTATTGCAAATGACCATTTTGGCGCTCAGTGGCGGCTTATTGGGTGTGCTCTTTATGGTGCCACTGCGAAAATACCTCATTGAAAAAGAACATGGAAAATTACCCTATCCCGAAGGAACGGCTTGTGCAGAAGTACTGGTGGCCAATGAAGTGGGCGGTAATAAAGCCCGCTTTATCTTCTGGGGTATGGGTATCGCGGCTCTTTTTAAAACCCTGACGTCCTGGGTAAAAATTATTCCAGATCATGCTACTTTAAATATTCCATTTATAAAAAAAGCCTCAGTGGGAATTGACCTCTC
>DRNA01000220.1 GCA_011322365.1 Aeromonadales bacterium
CCTCCATAATATTCATTACCTGTATCAAAATCCTTTTTTACACCTATGATCGAGTTGGCCGCATCCCATTCATTGCTGCTAGTGCTTTGAACAGCATCCAGATTGCCATCACTGTTGTTTTCAGTGGACTTTTGTAGGCTATTATCCAGTGGGGAATCTTCGGATATGTTGGTTTTAGTGAGGGCATCAGTTGTTAAAATGGCGCTATCATCGGGCTTTGCGCTTCCATCATTATAATCATCCTGATTAGGGTGAAGGTGTTCTTCTGTGTGGTTTTTTTCTTCAATTTCCAGCATGGGATTGCTGTCAATAAATTCCTGGATTTCAGTTTGTAGATCTAAAGCACTTAATTGCAATAAGCGTATAGCCTGTTGCAATTGAGGGGTCATGGTTAAATGTTGCCCCATTCTTAACTGCAATGACGGTTTCATGGAAGTATTTTAAAAAATTGATAAATTTGCATGACATAAGCATAGCGTATTCCACTTCGATTGTCCTTAGCAACTGATGAGTTTGTAGCAAAAAAAGGTAAAAAAAAAGCAAGGTAATACTGTTAAAGTGTAAATTCTTCTCCCAGATAAACCTGCCGGACTTTCTTGTCCGCTACAATGGTTTCCGGAGTACCTTCACAGATTAGTTTGCCACTATCGACAATATAGGCATATTCACAGGCAGTAAGAGTTTCACGGACATTATGGTCGGTAATTAATACGCCTAACCCACGAGTTCTCAGGTGTTCAATTATGCGTTTGATATCCAGAATAGAAATAGGATCAACTCCGGCAAAGGGTTCATCAAGTAAAATAAACTTGGGATCTGCTGCAAGGGCGCGGGCAATTTCTACTCGTCTTCTCTCTCCACCAGAAAGACTCATACCGAGACTATCACGAATGTGGTTAATATGAAGTTCCTCAAGTAGCTGATCAAGAATTTCCTGTCTTTCACCTCGGTGCAGATGACGTATTTCAAGAATGGCCATAATATTTTCTGCGACGGTTAATTTCCTGAAAATGGAAGCTTCCTGGGGTAGATAACCAATACCTAATCGAGCGCGTTCGTGCATGGGCAAGTATGAGATATTCTTACCATCGAGAAAAATCTCACCTCTCTCAGACTGAATCAAACCCACGATCATATAAAATGAAGTTGTTTTCCCTGCGCCATTGGGTCCGAGTAGCCCAACAACCTGTCCCTGCTCTACCTTTAAAGAAACATCGCTGACTACCTCTCTTTTATTGAAGGTTTTTGCCAGGTTAAGTGCGACAAGTTCACTCATTTTTTTTCACTCTGTGTGGGTTTTTCTTCGGAAGTTGTTTTATAGTTTGCATTGTCGTTGCTATTGTTATTTTCTGTATTAGTCGTTGGTATGAGGAGGGTTTTAATATCTGAGACAGGTTTTTTTAACTCGCCTGACTGCTTGAGTTTATCGAGGTCAATGGAAATACTGGGTGTTTGTGCATCGCCAGCATTAGCACTGAAATTTCCTGTTTTTCCATCGAGAATAATTTCCCCTGCCTGAAACTTATCGCCGCCCTGTTTAACTTCGGCCTGATATAAATTTACCTGTTCTGTCTGTTTGTTGATATTGAGTTTTATTGCCGTAGAAGTTATTTTTTCCCCGGATTCAGGTTGAAGCTGGTATTTTAATGGTTTCCCTGATGCACTGATGCTGACGATGAGATTGTCTTTTAAGAGAAGAGCAATGTGATCGGCTTCGATGTGGGTTTTCTCTTTACGGCCAACATTAATTGATAAAGTTGCATGCTGTTTTATTTCTAATATTCCTTCAGAGGGTATGAATTTTACTCTGTAGGCAAATAGAGTAGTATTTTGATTTTTAATTTTTTCCTGAATAAGGATTTTAACTGGAGTGCCAGATAACTGCATGACTTCAACATTACCACGACTATTATTTAGAGTTAGATTTTTTTTAATTAAAGTAGCGGCATTAATTGTAACCGTACCACTTATTATTTCTATTCCTTTACTAAATTGGGCTGTTTCATTTTTAAGATTAAGACTTAAAGATTGTGATTTAATCGTTAAAGGTTGTTGCTTTATATTCTGTTTGTTATTAGCCGCTAAAAGTTCGACATTATTAGAAAATGCGAAAAAAAACAGCAGAAAAATCATCCCGCATTGTTTGTAGTTGTAAAAACTATTGAGCCTGAGATTTTTCATTTGTGGCAAAAACCTTATCTAATAGCGTTAACTGTTGTTTTTCAACATCAATGGATAATCCAACACCTTTTATCTTCCAGCCGTCAACATTTAATTCAACAGGGTAGGGGCTAAAGGCTATCTGCTGTTTGAGGTTAAAAAGCAATTCGGACATTTTCATGGAAATAGCATTTGAAGGTCGGTTCTTAAGCGGATTATTTTTTAGAGATGAAAGACCTGTTAATGATTGACTCTGATCAGATGCTTTAATCAATTCAACCTGTTCCTGTAAATTTAATTCTTTGCTGGTCTCAAATAGCAACCCTTTTTTAGAGGATAATTGCCAGTTGTCATCAGCCATGTTAAAGCGCAAAACAGGTTGATCTAATTTTATTTTTTTCTGCTGGGGAAAGTGATATAACGCATTGGCTGATAATTGGGTTGCTATATGTCCCTTTTCATCAAAATGAGTGCGTTCAACATCGGTCATGCCATAATCAAATTCTTCTATAATGGCTCGTCCCAGAAGAGGAGGGGGGGCGTTCTCTTCAATAGTTGATAAATTTAACAGGGCAACTAAAACGATAACAAATAAAGCTAAGAGGAACCAGGTTCTGGATTCTATCAATGTTGATACCCCTCCAGAATGTCAGGTAACAGGTTTTGAGAACCTAAAATCAGTTCAGCCAGTTCACGAAAAGCGCCATCCCCACCTCGACTGGAAGTTACCCAATCGGCCTGTTGTTGCACAAACCAGTGACCATCTGCAACACAGACACCTAAACCGCATTGTTTAATCAGAGGTAAATCAGGTAAATCATCCCCAAGATAAGCGATATCGTCGACTTCAAGGTCAAATTTTTCCATTAAGGAAGCAAAACATTGTCTCTTGTCGGGCTGGTTTTGATGGACTTCGGTAACGTTTAGTTCGGCCATTCTGCGTTTAACTATCTGTGATTGTCTTCCAGTTATGACCGCAACAGTTATATTTTGTTGCATAAGCAGCTTAATACCCAGGCCATCTTTGATATTAAAGGATTTTAACTCATTCTCGGTTTGATCCAGAAAGACTTTGCCATCAGTCAAAACGCCATCGACATCGGTAATGACCAATTTGATTTTTCTGGCTTTTTCCGCAAGTTGCTGGATATTTTCTCTGGAGAGGGCTTCATTAGACATTTAAACTACACCTGCTGAGAGTAAGTCGTGCATATTCAGGGCACCAATCGGATGATTTTCATCATCCACCACCACCAGTTGACTGATGGCTTTATCCTGCATGATTTTAACAGCCTCGGCGGCCAGTGTACCTGGGGATAATGTGACACAGTTTGTAGTCATCACTTCAGAAACTGGCG
>DRNA01000221.1 GCA_011322365.1 Aeromonadales bacterium
AATTTCGTTTTAGATATAAACTGATCTGTCCTAAAGCCAGCAATGCAACAAACAATGCGGCATTGGCAGGAATTTGCAGACTAAAATCAACTGAGGAATGAATAAGAATGGCTATAATACCCATGGCTGAGGCAAAAGCCATTCCTTTTAGTAAGGTATGATTACGCTTACGCAAAGCATATAGAGCACTCACTAAACAACTGGTGACCAGCAACATCAGAAAACTCATACCAGCCACACCATATTCAGCCAGAAACTCAACGTAATCATTGTGGGCATGAAAATAAAATGTTGAAATGTCCTGACCTTTATAGCGTAAAAAACTAATTTCATAAGTACCACCGCCTGTACCTGTAAGGGGATAATCTTTTATCATGGTTAGTGAATCACGTACTACTTTAAATCTCGGATCTGTAGTGGTTGAAGTATTTTCCAAACGCTGGGCAACCTTTTCAATACCAAACCAGGTACCCACAATAAAGATATCAATAACAATAAGGCTGACAAATAAAAAAATGACACTGCGAGGTGGTTTTTTGACTATAAATAGGTATAAGCTTCCTAATATTGTCATACTGGAAAAAAATGCTACATTTCCTATTCTTGAATGAGATAGAACTATAGCGATAACCATCAATATTAATGCAATTCGCAGTCGAACTTTGTTACCGAGGATACTATCAATAATACGTTGAAAAAAAACCTTCCAACATGATGAAGGAGTATCATTTAATCTGGAAATTAATAAACCAATGCCGATAGAAAGGCACATTGCTAAATATGTTGAAAACTGAGTACGATCAACAAAGGTACCTGTAGCTGCCCCCAGATAAAATTCTTTCTTGAAAAAAAAACTGTACTCCAGGCCTGATAAAGTCATCAAACTGCCATAAACCGCCTGAAACACACCGCAGATAATAATAACACCGGCAAATAAGCGAAGTCGTCGGGTAGTATTAATCAATAACAGCATTAAACAAAAAATTAAAAAATAGCTGAGTGTTTCCCGAAATTCAGCATAAGTAGAATAGCGACTCAGAGAAAGAGGGATAAAGTCATAAGGTATGCCAATAGCAGTATACGTTGTCTGATATACTTCATAGGTATTGGGTGATAAAAAAGCAACCAGAGCGGCAGGTAGAGGGACAGACTGGAATAATACCCAGAATAGAAAAAAAGAAAAGATGAACAATGGAATTATCGCTTTACGAAAAGCCCGGGTCAAACGGACTTTCTGCAGATAAAATAACAGCAGCCATATGATAGAGAGCACAAAAACCCAGGCTTCCATAATTGAAGCGGCCCAGCTCTGATAGCTGCCTAAGGGCAGAGGCAGCCAGACAAACAGGAGCAGGAAGGCAAAAAAAAGCCATTTATCTGCAGGTGATTTAATAACTTTCAACCCCAATCCCGGTGTCTTTTGGTGCTAATGGAGCGGGTAATACTATTCTAATGGGTGTCTTTGAAATGTCTGCACCGTTTGAACTGGTTTCAGCTTCAGTTTTAGTTTCAGCCCTGGGCCTGGCCTGTATCTGAATATCTGTATCATCAGCAGAAAATACCGGAAGATAAAAACAGATTAAAATTACAAAAATAACAAATTTCATAATCAATGCGGATCACCCGCTATGGTATTCATATTTCTAATAAGCATTTTTATTCACAAAACCCTTAAAAACAGTCATTATAATAATTTTAATATCCCAGGTTAATGACCAGTTACGAATATAGTATAGATCATATTCAATACGCTTTTCCATTTGCTCAATTGTTTTGGTTTCTCCACGGTAACCATTAATCTGAGCCCAGCCGGTAATACCGGGTTTGACCAGATGCCTGAGCATATAACTGCCTACCTGATGACGATATTCTTCGTTGTGAGCAACGGCATGAGGCCTGGGGCCAACTACTGACATACTGCCGTCCAGCACATTAAAAAACTGCGGTAATTCATCCAGTGACGTTTTACGCAAAAAAGCCCCTACTTTAGTGATTCGGGAATCATTTTTTTCGGCCTGTTTAATGACATCGCCATTGTCACAGCTTGTCATGCTGCGAAATTTATAAACCATCAGCTCCTTACCATTGATGCCATAGCGTTTCTGTTTAAAAATAACAGGGCCGGGTGATGTCAGTTTAATGGCTATGGCAATGAGCAGCATGGGCAGGCTCGTTAATGCTACAATGATTGATGCAACTATCATATCTTCAGCTTTTTTTACCAGGCTTCCGGCACCATAAAAAGGTGTGTCATAAATACTTAAAGCCTGATAGGGACCAATATTATGCCAGCGGGCATGAAGAATATTGTAAATAAAAAAATTAGGAATAATATGAACAGCAATGGCACTGTCACTTAACTCATCTAAAAGAGTGATAATTCGTTGTTCAGCTGCCAGAGGTAAAGCAATGTATAATACATCAATTTGTCTTGTACAGGCACTCTTTATAACATCATCAAAGGAACCCTTAATGCTGCCGACAAGTTCTTTAGGGATTCTTTCATCCGCTTCAGTTCGGTCATCAAAAAAACCAATAAAATTATAACCTAACGAGATATCCTCCTGCATTTTTCTGGCAATATCATTGCCCACTTTATTGGCGCCTAAAA
>DRNA01000222.1 GCA_011322365.1 Aeromonadales bacterium
ATTAATGATTTATCCCTGCATATTCCCGCTGGGAAATCATTAGCTCTGGTGGGGCCATCCGGTGCTGGAAAGTCCACCGTATTTGAGTTAATTCAACGTTTTTATGACCCGCAAAAAGGCCGAGTACTGTTCGATACCGTGGACATCAGAGAGCTGGACCCCAGAGATTTAAGACAACAGATGTCATTGGTTACTCAGCAACCGGCACTCTTTACAGCTGATGTCAGTTATAACATTCGCTATGGCAAACCGGACGCCACAGACGAAGAAGTGATCGCTGCCGCCAAAGCGGCCCATGCTCATGATTTTATTATGAATTTACCCGATGGTTATCAGAGTCATCTGGGCGAACAGGGGGTGCGTTTATCCGGCGGTCAGAAACAACGTCTGGCTATTGCTCGAGCTATTCTGAAAGACCCGAGAATTTTATTACTGGACGAAGCTACCAGTGCTCTGGATGCCGAGTCGGAAAAGAAAGTACAACTGGCTCTGGATGAGCTAATGAAAAACCGCACCACCATCATCATCGCCCATCGTCTGGCGACAATACTCCACGTCGATAAAATCGCCGTTCTGGATGAAGGCCGAGTAGTTGCCACCGGAACCCATAAAGAACTGATTGAATCAAACCCGTTATACAAAAGACTGGCCGAACTACAATTTGCCAAAACCTGATTGTTCAAGGTTCAGAACAGATAGTTTTTTCGAACCCCGGACCCGAACCCCCCTGTCATATCCGAGCATAGTCGAGGAATCTTACGCCAAGCAGTAAGATCCTTCGACAAGCTCAGGATGACACACTGTTTTTTCTCAGGATGACACACTGTTTTTCTCGAACCTCGAAACTCGCTTTTTTGTCATACAGATCGTAAACCTCATGTCATACAGACCGTAAACCTCATGTCATTCCGAGCACTAACACCATGTTATTCCGAGCACTAACACCATGTCATTCCGAGCGCAGTCGAGGAATCTTACACTTGGCCCTGCAAGATCCGATAGTCACGTTTACGATCGCCTACTCTCCAACACCACAAAGTTCTTATTCGAATCAACCACCCGCTGATTACCAAAAATACGTTTCATTTTTACATGATAATTAAGATGGCGATTACCCACCAATAATAATCGCCCCCCCGGTTTTAAAACCCGATGGGCATCCTGCATCATTTGCCAGGCGATATGATCGGTAATAGTCTGTTGTTGATGAAAGGGCGGGTTACATAAAATCAGATCCGCACTATTTTTAGAAAAGCCATCCAGGCAATTATCATTAAAAAACTGAAAACGATTCATAGTATCTGAAAAATTGTTAAGCACATTTTTTTTAGCTGATGCGGTAGCCATAAAAGATTCATCCACAAAACTCACATTAGCCTGCGGATGTAAGCAGGCAGCGGCCAAACCTAATACGCCATTACCACAGCCCAGATCAATAATCTGTTTCACTT
Source organism: Aeromonadales bacterium (assembly GCA_011322365.1). Classification (GTDB taxonomy): domain Bacteria; phylum Pseudomonadota; class Gammaproteobacteria; order Enterobacterales; genus DRNA01. Next base: position 1,452 of record DRNA01000222.1, read on the forward strand.
CTTCACGGGGTAAATTGTTGATTAAAATTTCCGCACCAGCATCCAGCTGGTTACGCCCAAAAACATTGGCCAGATTACTGATGTGCAGCGTTTTATTATAAAAATCAAACGCCCAGTTTTTTTCAAATGATTTAATCCGGTTATTTCTTTTATGAGCCAGATCGGCTTTCACATAAATTAAACGGGCTTTCTTTCTGGCCAGAGATGTTGTTGTCGGACCGATAATTTTTTCAAATAATTTCAGCGTAGTACTATGGATCTCTTTAACCATGCCCGCCGCATTAAAAATAGTCTGTGAGGATAATAAGGGTTGTATAGTGGCAAGCTGATATTCAAGAAACAGTGAAGACTTTGGTAATTTCATCAACACCATGGAAATATTCTCTGGTGGCATCTCGGTGCTTTTTATACCATTGAAATGATCAAGATTTAATCCATTAATTTTCAAATTTGATAAACTGGCCTGTTGACTGATATACGAGTCACTCCATGAAAAACAGTGGTGATCATTTAAAGCACAGGCCAATGCGCCAAAGCTATCATTCACCAACAGGATATTGTGTCGGTCAGCGCCAACCAAAGTAGGTGCCAATTCAGTCAACAGATATTCATCCGCCGCATTCCAGGCCTGTAATTTATCACCTTCCAGTTTGGGGTAACGAAATAGTGTTAATTTGCTACCATTCAAACAAAATTTAGAGCTCATAATTATAAACTTTCAATGTCACAGTCACACCGTTATATAAAATATCATCTCATTTTGTCATTAGTGACGATCAATCTCTTGCCAGTCAAACTATCCTTTGTCATCCAAACTAACTATCCTTTGTCATTCAAACTAACTATCCTTTGTCATTCAAACTAACTATCCTTTGTCTTCCAAACTAACTATCCTTTGTCATCCCGACCGCAGTGGAGGGATCTTCACCTCACAACAAAAACAGATTTGTCTATTTATAATAACACAGGTAGGATAGTCACCATGACGGGACATCAAGAAAATACTATGAACAACCAACAACCATTCAATCCCAATAAATCCCCAGCAAATACTACCATCC
>DRNA01000223.1 GCA_011322365.1 Aeromonadales bacterium
CGCTAAAAACATGGCGCTATTCAGGCGAGCCTTGATCAATCTCATTAAAGCGCACCCCTTTAAAGACAGTGTCGCGGGCAAAATGATGCGAGCGGGATGGGATGATAAATTCAGGGGAGAGATTATTTTTGGTCAAAAATCAGTCGAAGTATAATCCGGCCCTGCTGTTATTTAGATTAATGAATACTTTACTGCTGAACATATCGCAGATTGTTGTTAAGATGAATTGTTTATACCCATGATACCTGACAGCAGACTTTTTAATCCTGGAGAGACAACTATGACAAAAACCGCGTTAATTACTGGCTCCTCCAGTGGCATAGGCCTGGAACTGGCTAAAATTCATGCCGCTAAGGGCGATAATCTGGTGCTTGTCGCCAGGAGTCTGAGCAAACTGGAAGCATTAAAACAGCAACTTGAACAACAAAACCATATTAAAGTCCATGTGATTGAAAAAGATTTATCTTTAACGGATTCTTCTCAGCAAATCTTTGATGAAACCAGAGAGAAAAACATTCAGATTGATTACCTGATCAATAATGCCGGCTTTGGTGATTTTGGTCTGTTTTTTCAGACACAATGGTCCAAAGAATTACAAATGATCAATCTCAACATCACGGCCCTGACCCATCTTTGTAAACTCTATATCCCTGAAATGATGCAACAGGGTGGCGGTAAAATCTTAAACGTTGCCTCCACTGCCGCTTTTCAGCCAGGCCCAACCATGGCAATATATTATGCTACTAAAGCCTATGTACTACATTTTTCTGAAGCTATTGGCAATGAACTGATTGGGACAAATATTACCGTGACCGCCCTCTGCCCTGGTGCGACTGAAAGTGGATTTCAGAAAGTAGCGGCCATGGAAGAAAGCAATCTGGTCAAAGGCAAAAAATTACCTTCATCTAAAAGCGTTGCCGAATATGGTTATCGAGCCATGATGAAAGGAAAGGCCGTCGCAATTCATGGTTTGATGAATTACCTGATGGCGAATTCTGTCAGGTTTAGTCCAAGAGCCATGGTAGTAAAACTGGCCCGAAAAATACAGGACAAGGTATAGATAGTAATTTAAAATAATTACTTTTTACATTTGTCTATTCTGCTGGATTCCTATGAAAAATACTGATTTGCCACTACTGGATCTACATCGACATCTTGATGGCAATATTCGTCCTGCTACCATATGGCAGCTTGCTGAGCGTTCCGGCATCAAACTCCCTGCTGATTCTCTTGAGGCGTTTATCCCTCAAACCATTATCCACAACAGGGTTGATAATCTGCTGGAATTTCTGACCAAACTGGATTACGGGGTCTCGGTACTAACCCGCGCGGAAGATTGTTATCGGGTAGCCTATGAAAATATGCAGGATGCTCAACAGGCTGGCCTGGATTATGTTGAACTGCGTTTCTCGCCCTATTATATGGCCATGAACCATCAACTTGAAATGGAGGCAGTAGTTGAAGCGGTGGTTGCCGGTATTGCTGACGGAAGTCAGGACTTTAAAGTAACGGCTAATTTGATTGGTATATTAAGCCGAACCTTCGGCGTTGATAATTGCATGCTTGAACTCGAAGCATTACTGCACTTTAAAGAAAAACTGGTTGCCATTGATTTAGCTGGCGATGAGGCCGGCTATCCGGCAAAACTATTTGTGCCACATTTTAACAAAGTCCGAGATGCTGGTCTTAACGTCACTATTCATGCAGGGGAAGCCGATGGTGCTCACAGCATCTGGGATAGTATCAAACTCCTGGCGGCCACTCGCATCGGTCATGGCTGTGCCGCGGTATATGATGCCGAATTAATGGAATACATGGCGAACAACAACATAGCCATTGAAAGTTGTTTAAACTCCAATTACCAGACAGGCACGGTAAAATCTCTGGCCGATCACCCGCTTAAAATCTTTCTGCAACAGGGTATAACGGTTTGTCTGAATACTGATGATCCCGCAGTTGAAAATATTGAAATCAAAGACGAATACAACCTGGCCAGAAATGAATTAAACCTGACAGAACAGCAGCTGTCTCTACTACAAAAAAATGCTGTTGATATGGCCTTCCTTTCAGCAGAAAAAAAATCGGCAATTCTAATCGATGCTAGACAATTATCTTAGAATTCATCAGTCTGATAATTAACCTGATTGGCTGTAGATAGTCGGATCAACAATACCGGCATCTTCGAATCCTTTTTTACGTAAGCGACAGCTATCACAACGGCCGCAGGCTTCGCCTTCATCATTAGCCTGATAACAGGACAGGGTCATGGCATAATCCACACCGAGTTCTGTTCCCTTTAATATAATTTCAGCTTTGCTCATCTTGATCAGAGGAGCATCAATATGCAACCTGAGTCCTTCAACGGCAGAACGGGTTGCCAGGTTAGCCATCCTTTCAAATGCACGGATATATTCAGGTCGACAATCCGGATAACCTGAGTAATCGACGGCATTTACTCCTACAAAAATATGTCTGGACCCAAGGACCTCTGCCCAACCTAATGCCAGAGAAAGAAAAATAGTATTTCTGGCAGGAACATAGGTTAAAGGGATGCCACTTGTGGGATTTTCAGGGACATCAATAGCCGTATCGGTCAATGCCGAACCGCCAAACATGCCCAGATCAAAATCCAGGATTTTATGCTCAACCACATGAAATAATTCAGCAACCTTTTTTGCTGAAATCAATTCGCTTTGGCTACGTTGGCCATAGTTAAAACTTAATGCATAACAATCAAAACCCTGATCAACGGC
>DRNA01000224.1 GCA_011322365.1 Aeromonadales bacterium
CATCTTACGGATGAACGCTTACAAATATGGAAATTCTGGGCGTTTTGATCCAGGTCAATTTCAGATACAGATGACTGTGACATTATCATACCCGACATATCGTAACTATCTCTTTAAACCCGCCCCTCAGGTGGGTTTTTTTTATCCAGAAATATTCTAAATGTGAGTTTGAAGACCAGGGTCTGTTGATCTTTCAGATGTTAGGCTGATTTTGAGAAAATTTTAGTCCTGACACGGCATTTTTTACGTATTAATACACTCCATTGATAGTAAAAAACAACGCAGGCAGGGCTATTAGCCAAAATCAGACAATAGATGAAAGATCAACAGACCCTGGGGAACGCAGATTAGATTTTCCTGTGTTGGTAATTTTAACGGGTTGTCGAAAAATCTTACAAAGTTTTTCCTGTTCGCTGGCGTTGAAAATAGTTGTATACTAATAAAATCAACCTCTTAATACCGGTTCTAATACCAAAGTCATACTTTTCAGTTGTTGGATATATTTACATTAAGAAAAACTCACAATTCAACTATTCTGTTAAGTTATTGTTTTAAATGTAAGAATATTTCATGGCAAAAATTTTGCTCATTTCTAAATAATTCCAGGATGTTTTTCTACTACCTATTGACTATGGTTAGTTGCTAATCTGGCCAGTTAGAATTGAAGAACTTGAAGCAGTGTTATATATGGAGATTACCCAAAATGTTAATGGCAAACCACATCAAGAAAATCATAGTTGCTTTCGCTATGGTTTTTTTTGCAGCCGGGGCATCTGCCTATCCAATGCTCAACTTCGATGGCGAGTTAAATTATAACTATGGCTCCGGTGAGTTTGAAATCACTGGGGCATTGACGGGCTCGACGGATATAACGGCGCCAGTGGGCAGCAGTTTTTCCCTGCGGGGGATATTTTCGGGACTTGGTGCGAATACCAATAGTTTTATGACCGTCGGTGAATTCTCTGGAGTCGCGGGCAATGATCTGGAAATTGCGGGTGGCAGTTTACTGGCGGGTGAGCTGACCGGACTGGAAATGCTGGGCATCAATGGTTTTGATTGGGGGGTGCTTAGTGCGCGGTTTACACCGACAGCGGGATCATTACAAACCTCGTTTTCTGATCCATCTGACTTTTTTGCGCTGACGCTAAATTTAAGCACAGTATTCAGCGGCGAAATGTATAACAAAAATTTCTCCGGATTAGTGGATGGCTCATTGCATTCACGTGCAATAGCAGTGCCTGAGCCGGGAATGATGGCGCTTTATTCAATGGCTCTGCTTTTGTTTGCCGGGTTTTGCTGGCGTCGGGGCTTGCGTGCAGGTTAAGTCTGATTGTTCAAATAAACCATAATGATAATAATACTGTGTTCAGTGCAGGTGTGAGGAGTGCATAATAATGAAAATCTGGACTAATAAAACTATAACAAAGATTCTAATCGGTGTTGTCGGGGTAATGGGAATGGTTTCGGGGGCAAACGCCGCGGTGACGTATCCTGCGCTGGACATACAGGTTTTAAGCGGCGATACAGGCATTACGAGTACTACGACCTCGTTTACCATTGATGCAACGGCATTTGGAATCATTGATGCAAGTGGTTCTTTCATTGACACTCCAGATCAAACTTTCCTGCTTGAATCGGACACAAATGGCGCGGGGACCATTAATGTAGATGGCGGCAGTAGTCTTTCTGCTTCCTTTTCCAACTTGACGGTTTATTATCTGGGTTCAGGGCAAGGCCAGTTTTTCGCCGATCTGGATTATCTGGGTGGGAGTCTGGTGTCTGGGCTCAGCACGGGCAGGATCGAAGGTGGATTCGCTGGTGCAACATACGATGGTACGCCAGGCCTGATTATTCCATTTGGCACGGTCTTCACTGCTGATACCATTTCAGCCAAACTTGGTCAGGTTCAGGTCGTTCCTGTACCGGCAGCTGTCTGGTTGTTTGGTTCCGGCCTGCTTGGTCTGGCCGGCATTGCCAGAAGAAAGAAAGCAGCTTAGGGTCTGTTGATCTTTCATCTATTGTCTGATTTTGGCTAATTTTAGCCCTGTCTGCGTTATTTTTTACTATCAATGGAGTGCATTGATACGTAAAAAATGCCTTGTCAGGACTAAAATTTCCTCAAAATCAGCCTAACATCTGAAAGATCAACAGAGACCCTGGCGAAAGCCATTTAAATCTCCTCCTGGTTGAAGCCCGCCCTCATGGCGGGTTTCTTTATTAAGTTCCTGTAAAACAAAAAGAATCCACTCCTTTCTATTTTCTCCGGCTTTCCCTTTTTGCCATGAACTGTTAAGCTCCCGGCTTTTGTGACAGGCGCAATTCCATTGCGGATACGAATCAAAATATGCGGAATTACCCGGCTTGAAGATGCGCTGACGGCAGTGCACCTGGGTGCCGATGCGCTGGGGCTGGTTTTCTATCCACCGAGTCCGCGTGCAGTGACAGCAGAACAGGCGCGGACGATCATCGCCTCACTGCCACCTTTTGTGACCACGGTGGGTTTGTTCGTGAATGAGACGGAGGCTGCGATCCGTACTTTGCTCAGCCAGGTGCCGCTGGATTTGTTGCAGTTCCACGGTGATGAATCCGAAGCAGATTGCGCTCGCTATGCTCGACCCTATATCAAGGCCCTGCGCATGCAAGACGGCGTAGATATTGAGAAGCAGGCACAGCAGTACCAAACAGCAGCCGGTATTTTGCTGGATAGTTATCAGCCGG
>DRNA01000225.1 GCA_011322365.1 Aeromonadales bacterium
ATTTAGCATAACCTCAGCCAGGGCGGTTGCACGTTCAGGGTCGTCATCTGCAGAAAAAAGATAACCTTTAATGCTGTTGTTTTTTTGAGGTTGAAAAAAATCATGTTGATATGTTTTTAGTGAGCTTTTGAGCTGAGTCGCACCCCTTAAAGTAGAAAGTGAAGTTGCTACATGATTACGAATAGCAAAGGCAAATTTCAGCGGACCATTCCGGGAGTTTTGGTAATGCCCTCTTACGCTGGCCTGCTCAAATAATATGCCAACGCCGCCATTTAAATCGGGATAGGTTGAGCCTTTGCCAGGATAAAAATCATCAAAGCCTTCTTCACTAAAATATTCACTACCAATTTCATCCAGTGCTTTTGCGTGAAATTTTGCCAGTTGGCCGGTTAATTTAAAATTCTGCTCCGGTGTGAGGGGATTTTGACGCTGATGTACGCCGGGTTGAAAAAAATAACTGCTATTGGTTCCCATTTCGTGATGATCGGTCAGTACATGGGGATGCCACTGGTGGAAAACTTTAAGTCGGTTTTTTGATTCAGGATTTACTGCTAATAACCAGTCCCGATTTAAATCAAACCAGTAATGATTGGTTCGGCCACCCGGCCAGGGTTCATGAAATTCTCGGTCATTGCTATCACCATTTTTCACCAGGGATTTATTGGCATTCACCCAACTGGAAAATCGTGTATAACCATCTGGATTAAAACTGGGATCGATGAGAACAACGGTGTCTGCCAGGAGGTTGTTCACGGTTTTGGATTGAGCTGCCGCAAGGTAATAAGCGACTGCTAAAGATGCATTGGTACCACTGGCTTCGTTGCCATGAATACTGTAACCAAGCCAGACGACAAGCGGAGAATTTTTAGTCGAATTTAATGCGTGTCTTTCAGCTTTAATACTCTCAAGCTGACGCTGATTTTTTTCAGAAGAAATAATCAGCAAAAGCTGATTTTTTTCCTCCCAGGTCTTTCCAATCTGCTGCAAAGTAACTCGTGGCGATTTTTCCGCTAATAATTTCAGATAGGCAATAACCTGATCATGTCTGACATGCCAGTCACCTAGTTCATATCCAAGAAATTGTTCAGGGGTGGGAATATCGGCATTATATTTCCCATCGGGTAGAAAGTAGGAAATGGGAGCCGCTTTTATCCAGTGGATGCTATTTAAAGCTAAACTGAACGCTATTATAAATGACAGGTAACTTGTTCGATTTATTAGTATTTTTCTGAACATGTGGATTCCTCAGGCTATTGTACCCAGGCTAGACTTTTGTCAGGGTGGATGACAATAAAAACAACTATTTTATCTTAACAAATTTTAGGTCATACTTGTTAATGGGTATACAGCAAAAACAGCATGAGAACAACATACTTCTTCAAGGAATTATCGATGAAAGCAGCCATTGAACAGATTATGCAGCAGTTGAGACAGAGTTTCTGGGATCCCCGCTCGTTAAAAGACAAACCTTTATGGCTGCGCCTGGTCATCCCTGTTGCACGGACCGTGTATGCCATCTGGCGGGACTGGTGGAGCGGCGAACTGACGTTGCGAGCCATGAGCCTGGTCTACACCACACTACTTTCGCTGGTACCATTGCTTGCGGTGAGTTTTTCTGTATTAAAAGCGTTCGGGGTACATAACCAGATTGATACACTGTTAACTCAGGCGCTTCAACCTCTGGGTGATCAGGGTGTAGTTATCACCCAGAAAATCGTCAGTTTTGTGGATAATATGCAGGTAGGTGTATTGGGTGCGCTTGGACTGGGAATGTTATTTTATACCGTTGTGGCACTGATGCAAAAGATTGAAGCGGCTTTTAACTATACCTGGCATGTGTCACAGAATCGCAGTATTGGTCAGCGTTTCAGTTATTATCTCAGTACCATCATGATTGGCCCGGTTTTAATTTTCAGTGCCATTGCATTAAGTGCTTCTTTTATGGACAGCAGCACTATGCAGCATTTTCTCAGCATTGAGCCGTTGGGCAGTTTGATTGCTTTATTAGCTAAATTTATTCCTACTTTGATGATTATTGGTGCATTCACTTTTCTCTATGTGCTTATTCCCAATACCGATGTAAAAATTGGTTCAGCGCTGGTGGGTGCTACGATTGCTGGTTTGATGTGGCAGGGAGCAGGTTTTCTCTTTGCTTCTCTGGTGGTGGGTTCGGCCAAATATACCGCTATTTATTCGGCTCTGGCAACCTTGATATTCTTTATGGTGTGGTTGTACGTGGGCTGGATGATTGTTCTCATTGGTGCCAGCATTGCCCATTATCACCAGAATCCTGAACGTCTGTTTATTAAAGCGCGTAATATGCAGCTGAGTTTCCGGCAGCAAAGGTTATTGAGCTGGATTATTTTAAGCGAGATCCAACGTCAGTTTATTAAAGGTAAGCCGGGGCCAACCCTTGCGCTACTTGCAGATAAACTTTCATTACCTGTGGAATCAGTTGACACTGTTATGAGTAAATTAAAGTCTCTGGGCCTGGTACTGTATATCGAAGAAAACGATGGCTGGAAACCCGCACAGGATTTAAGCAAAATTAACCTGGCTGAGATACTGATAAAGCTGGAAAAATGGGGCGAGCATAAACATTTATCCATTACTCATTGGCAGGTCCCTGAGATTATTTCTGGTTGGGAGGATGTGCTGGAAGAAGCACAGATTGATAGTTTAAAGGAAATCACCATTGATCAAGCGATACAAGATGAATCCACTTAAACAGAGTGTGGTCGGTTCATGTTGTTAATGATAGATAATTATGATTCCTTTACCTTTAACCTGGCACAATATTTTCAGGAAATAGGTGAAGAAATTACCGTAGTTAGAAATGATGAGCTCAATTGTGATGCTATTGCTAAAATGGCTCCAGAAGCCATCATCATTTCACCGGGCCCCTGCACTCCGGATAAAGCCGGCATCTCACTGCAGGTTGTAAAGCGATTTAAAGGCGAAATACCCATATTAGGCGTGTGTCTTGGCCATCAGGTCATTGCACAGGCTTTTGGAGCAACCATCATCCGCGCTGAACAGGTAATGCATGGAAAGACTTCAACGGTGAGTCATCAGGGTAAACAGCTTTTTTCCGGTTTACGACAACCTCTTACGGTGACACGTTACCATTCACTTATTGTAGAGTCTAAAACCTGGCCCGAAACATTGGTGATTGATGCCTGGACCGAAAAACTTACGGGAGAACCGGATATTATTATGGGGTTTCACCATCGGCAATTCCCTATCTTTGGCGTACAGTTTCACCCGGAAGCTATTTTGACCGAGCAGGGGCACGATTTGTTGAATAATTTTATGCGGCAGGTGCGGGTAGTTTAGCGGGTGCCAAAGACAACAATGGTTTTTCCGGCAACTGAAATGTGTCCCTGTTCTTCCAGCACCTTTAAAACACGGCCCACCATTTCTCGTGAACAGCCGACAATTCGGCCCAATTCCTGGCGAGTAATTTTAATTTGCATACCATCAGGGTGAGTCATGGCATCCGGTTCTTTACACAGATCGAGTAGTGTTCGGGCAATGCGTCCGGTGACATCAAGAAAGGCCAGATCGCCCACCTTACGACTGGTATGTTGCAATCTTCGGGCAATTTGTCCGGTAACTTTGATGAGCAATTCAGGCTTCTCTTTAGCCAGTTGCAGAAAGCGAAGATAACTGATTTCAGCAATCTCACATTCTGTTTTGGTTCTTACCCAGGCTGAGCGACTTTCAACTTCAACAAACAGACCCATTTCACCAAAAAAATCACCGGGGTTCAGGTAAGCAAGCACCAACTCTTTACCATCAGAATCTTCGATTAATACGCTCACAGAGCCAGAAATTATCAAATAAAGAGAATCGGATTTGTCGCCAGCATAGATCAGGGTACTTTTTGAAGGATAACGACGTCTATGGCAATGGGGTACCAACCACTCAAGCAGAGGGTCCTGAGTTATGATTCTCGGTAGCGTCATGCTGTTATCTCCAATGGTTTAAAGTAGACAGAATTTTGTTTTCCTGCCCGGAATTAGCAATCTTAACTGTTAGTATGTGTCTAGTTTAGGTGGTTATAAGCCAACTGTACAATAGAACCTGATATTTTTGATCCTAATCAACCTGATTCGATAGATTAAGTCTATACCCATAATCATTCAAGATGCAGGATTTCAGCAAAAGGAGAAGCGTACAAATTCAAGGCATAAAAGTGAAGTGTTAGTCATTCTAACTTGAACTTTTATAACGCGGAAGGTGTGCGCTTATCCTCTTGCCCTATGGGAGCTCAAGCAGGAAGCCAGTGCTGCGTTGCAACTTTCACTAAGGGAATAACCATTAGCTTCAAGTTGCGCCTTGCTCTGACATCCTGCTTGAACTCTGAAACCTACATCTTGAATGATTATGGGTATATAATTCAACCATCTTAAATCAGGAAATCTCTCCTCAAATTATAAGGCAAAAATTAGTATGACTGCAAAAGTAAAATGGCTGGAAAATGACACCTTTGTTGCTGAAACACAATCCGGACATACTCTGGTAATGAGTGGCAGTACAGAAAAATCCCCGAGCCCGATGGAGCTGGTTTTAGCGGGGCTTGGGGGCTGTTCGTCAATAGATGTTGTCTCTATACTCAAAAAAGGACGAGCTGATATCCGATCCTGTGTGGTTGAACTGGAGGCTGAAAGGGCAGATAGCGTACCTAAGGTGTTTCAGAAAATACATCTCAGGTTTGTGGTCACGGGCAGTGGATTAACAGAAAAAGCGGTAGAGCGGGCAGTTTCATTGTCAGCAGACAAATACTGCAGTGTATCGATGATGTTGGAGCATTCTGTCAAGATCAGCCATAGTTTTGAAATTATCCCGCTGTAGCAAGGTAAACCTTATCATGACGGAAGCTCTCACCGCCACAATCTGTTTTATCTGAAAATGCAGTCAAATCCGTTGCTTTTTGGTACAGCCGGTTAAATATGATAAGTGGTTTTGGTCATTAATTTAGAGGTGAGCTGCATCAGTTGTTTGATGGGCTGTGGCAGCTCAGCACCACCAGCCTCAAGTGCGTTGGTGGCATGATGGAGTTCATCTTCTTTCATAACTGATAAAATCGCATGGGATTTTTTATCCTGTTGCGGTAAAGCCTGAAGATGTTCATCCAGATGTTTAACCACCTGTTTTTCGGTTTCAGCAACAAAACCTAAACTCCATTTGTCACCAGCCAGCCCTGCCAGCGCACCAATGGCAAAAGAACCGGCATAAAATAGTGGGTCGAGCACACTGGTTTTTGAACCCAGGGTGGTAACACGCTTTCGACACCAGGCAAGGTGATCGTTTTCTTCCATGGCGGCACGATCCATCTTATCTCTTACTTCAGGCAGTCGAGCAGTGAGTGCCTGTCCCTGATACAATGCCTGAGCGCAGACTTCACCACAATGATTGATACGCATCAGCCCGGCAACGTGCTTTTTCTCTTCAGCTGATAATTCAACATCAGCGATATCTTTATCAGGCGCTGGCCGTTCGGTGACCCGAGCGTGCCCGGTCAGGGTGCGAAGTGCTGTATCGGCTGCCAGACAAAATTGATCCACCAGTGAATGATTAGCTGTAGTCATGATGAAATACCTGATTAATGACAATACCGATAATTTTACGCCTGCTTTTGTTGTTTCGGAACTGATTTTTGATCAAATGGTAAATTTTGTTACTACTGAAAAATCAATATCCTGCTAGCAAGCAGGGTGATAACTGCTATATTCATAAACAACCTTTTAGATTTATAACCGTTAACTATGTCGTCAACTACAGAAATAGAACAACTGCTTCAAATCATTCATTCCGGCGTGCCGGTTATCGCTATTGAATCGTCGGAAGAAAAAAGAATTAAAACACTGTTAAAGGAACTGGCTTCCGGACTAAATCTACCTTTGCAGGGTTGGAGTGTTACTGAAGGGTTGCGACGACTGGATACGGATAAAGCCTATACTCCTGCGAAGGAATCCCATGACCCCGACGTGGCCTTGCGCATTATCAAAGAAAGTAAACGCCCCACCATTATTGCGCTGTTTGATATTCAGTGCTTTATCGAAGAATCTCATATTACCCGACGCCTGTTAAAAGATATCGCCCACTTAAATGGTCATGGTAAAAATACCCATACCCTGTTTCTGGTGGGGCATAAAATAGAAATAGACGCGGATTTAAGGCGTTTTGTAGCACGTTTTGAACTGGCTATGCCGACCCCTGACCAATTGGAGACACTGGTACGAGAGGAGGCCATGGCCTGGTCTCGAGTAAATAAGGGTAAACGGGTGACTACGGACAATAAAACGCTGGGTCGATTAGTTGAAAACCTCAAAGGGATCAGTTTTGGTGACGCCAGGCGACTTATCAAAAAAGTTATCTGGGATGATGGAGCCATTACTGAAGCTGAATTACCCGCGGTGAATAAAGCCAAATTTGAACTGATGGATATGGATGGCGTATTAAGTTTTGAATACGATACCGCCAAATTTTCAGAAGTGGGTGGTCTTATGGCCATGAAAGACTGGGTTATAAAGCGTGAAGCCGCATTTTTTCAACATGATCAGAATATTAAGCTTGAACCGCCCAAAGGTATGATGCTGGTTGGCGTGCAGGGTGGTGGCAAATCCCTGGCAGCAAAAGCGGTTGCCGGACTTTGGGGCATTCCTTTGCTAAGGTTAGATTTTGGCTCTTTGTATAATAAATATCATGGAGAGTCAGAAAGAAATTTGCGGGCGGCATTAAAAATGGCTGAGTTGATGGCTCCCTGTGTTTTGTGGATGGATGAAGTGGAAAAAGGTGTTGCCACTAATGATAACGACGGTGGCACCTCAAGGCGCATGTTAGGTACGCTATTAACCTGGATGTCGGAACAGCAAAAATCGGTATTTGTGGTAGCCACAGCAAATGACATCAGTGGGTTACCCCCGGAATTAATCCGAAAAGGTCGTCTGGATGAAATATTTTTTGTGGATTTACCGGAAAAAGATATTCGTGCAGAAATTTTTGCTATACACCTGAACAAAAGGGGATTAGCCGCTGATGGCTTTGACTTGCCACGGCTTGCAGAGGCAACCACTGGATTCTCTGGTGCAGAAATTGAACAGGCGGTAATTGCTTCCATGTATCATTTGAATAATGAAATGCCCAGGTTGACAGAAGATGCCGTTATGGAAGAAATAGAAAAAACCCGCCCCCTTTCAATTATTATGTCTGAACAATTGGCGCAACTGAGACATTGGGCACGGGACAGAACCGTCTCAGCCGGATAATATTGAAAAATAAACTATACTGAAGATCAAACCGAAATGAAATGTCAGTCTTTGCAGCTAGTAATGATTGAGCGAAACAGGAAGAGCCATTAGCCGTGGAAAATCTATCAGAAAAAGCCAGCAAGTTATTTACCTTGCCCAGCATTGTCTTCCAGTTACAGGAAATGCTGTATAACCAGACCAGTACTGCAGAAGAGATTGGCGAATTAATTGGCTTAGACCCAGCATTAACGGCGCGGATATTGCGATTGGCCAATAGTTCTTTCTATAGTTTCCCAGCACAGATAGATACAGTTTCAAGAGCGGTCACTATCGTAGGCACTAATGAAATTTATAATCTGGCTCTGGCTACTGCCGCAGTGAGCACTTTCAGAGGTGTAAACAGTAAAATTATTGATATGCCACGATTCTGGCGTCATAGTGTTTATACGGGTCTTTTTGCCAGAAATCTGCTCACACAGATAGGTATCAGGAATGCTGAATCGGTTTTCGTGGCGGGATTACTGCATAATATCGGCCTGTTAGTTCTACTGGAGCAGGCACCAGAGAAAGTCAATGAGGTAGCCGACATTGAAAAAGGTTTACCAAGCTGGGAAAAGGAACAAAAAATACTGAATTTCAGGCTCTCTGAAGTCAGTGGCGATTTACTTAAAGCATGGAATCTTCCACCGAGTCTTTGCGAGCCAGTTTTCCATCAGCATCACCCTGAAAATACAGCTGAGGAATTTCAGCAGTCTGCGGCCTGTGTCTATTTAGGGTTACGTGTGGCAAGCAGCATAGTTTATGACTGTGAATATGATTATATGGGCTCCCTCACGCCAGAGGCCTTTGCCCTTGCCGGTGTTGATCAGGAAAATATTGCCGAGGCCATGGTCTATGCCGATGAAAATGTGCATCAGATATTAGCCATCTTGTGCCCTGAAGCGTTATAGGAAGCCAGTATTACATTTAAAAAGTGATGGAATATAAAATTAGTTTGTTATCGCAATTTAGCCAATCAGAACAGGATAAATATCTGACTACAATCGCTGGCTGGCATCAACAACAATGGACGGATAAATGTATAGAAACCCGGATGCAACAATTAGAATGCTATCGTTATAATAAAGAAATACCATTAATGTATCTTGCCCACGAAACCGAGTTGATGGGCTCTATTGCCATCAATAAAAATCAGAACACCCATCAGATAAAAGAGTCAGAATCCGCTTCTGTCTGGATAAGTAATTTATATGTCGATAACAAATACCGGCAAAAAGGTGTAGGGCGATCACTACTTGCTATGGTTATAAGCGCAATGAAAAAAACACCCTGTACGACACTGTACCTGACCACGAATGATCAGCAGCAGTTTTATAAAAACCGGGGCTGGCAGGAATTACCTTCAAAAATGGGTCGTAGTAAAAACCTGTCTTTATTTAGATATGGATTAATGTAATTACCTTTATATTTCTGTCATCCTCATAGATAACGTCTTTTGGATTGTATTTTGACAGTTGTGAAGAGAGCAATATTGAATGCAGAAGCCGTTTTTTTGGATAAAAAAACCAGAACCTTTTAGAGGCTCTGGCTTTTAAAACGAGAAAGAGATTATTTTTTAGTGACCCAGCTCCCGGATGAATTTTTGATATATTGTCCCGAGGGTGTTTTTTTAATGTTTCTCTCCCCAGCTATTTCTTCAATCGCAGCAAGAGTCAGGTTCTGTTTTTTTGCCAGTTGGCTATAGATCTCCCGACGTTTACTATTGACCTCTTTCACCATAGCAATGACTTCTTTGGATGGGGCTGGAGTAACAATACCTACATAACCATTAGCCTGTTCTCCCACGAGACCTTTTGCTTTAGCATCACTGACTAGCATAGAAAAGGCATTTTGGCTTAAGATGCTGATAAATAATGCAATAATGGCAAATTTTAATTGATGTAATTTCATGGGAAGCTCCTAAAATAATCCGCTATCTTCGGTTAATGCCGCATCAAGTTCTTTATCAACGGCTATTTTGATGTCAATGGTGATGTTCATATTGATTTCAATGGGTTTCTCTGGCGCCTGAAGCCGGACAGTAGGGTTGCAGGCACTTAAAGACAACAACATCAAAGACAATATGATCCCTTGTTGGTATGAATTCATTTTCAACTACTCCTGTTCTATGGTCTTTCAATGTGAAGGTCAAAGTGTGAGGTTATCTGAATCATAACCATGATACCAGCTTTAATTCTATGGGCTGTGAACTGAATAGAAACTGAATGAATTGAAATTTCCTGCTATTTCCAGAAAGGGTGGGTATAAAAAACACATAACCAAATCCGGCACGCTAAAAGGGAGAGATACCATGCTACTGATCAGGCCTGGAAACATAAAAAATTTCCGTCATCCTTGGTATTTCTTCGTCATCCTGAAAGCTGGCCCCGCGAACATAGTGAGTGTTTTGGGTCGCCACCCATTCCCACCGTCATCCTGAGCGGAGTCGAAGGATCTTAAGAGTCCACAACCAAAGCAGAAAGTTTTGTCATCTTGAGCGAAGTCGAAAGATCTTAAGAACACACAACCAGACATTAATATAGAACACTAAAACCACCCAAAAAATCAAAAGCGAAAACCATCAAAAGGAATTATCCCGATCTTTCGCGCTAACAGCGATACTTATCTGGGATATCAATTTTACTATCATTATATCCGATTGATTTATATGGCTATTTTTGATTAATAAAAAGTTTTATAAATGATCATTATAGCAACGCTTGGTCTGATAATTATCTTATAGAACAAATTGGGGGATATTATATAACTGGTTGATATTATGAAATAAATAGAGTAGTTTGAGTGAAATAAGTAATGATCATTATCGCCAGGTGATTTATAGTCGGCAGCGATAAAAACATCTGTTAGATTCCTATAGAACCAAGGAGGATGACACAAAAATGCCAAGAACAGAATCTGTAGTGACAGTGTTCATCTCGTCCCCTTCTGATGTTTCTGCTGAGAGAGAAATACTCGATAGTGTAGTTAATGAACTCAATAGAACATGGAGTCGCACACTCGGCATCCGATTAGAACCAATTATGTGGGAAATACACTCTAGGCCTGCATTTGGTAATGACCCGCAAGATGTACTGAACGACCAACTTCCTGACGACTATGATGTATTTCTAGGGATTCTTTGGGGGCGCATTGGCACTCCAACGCCACGAGCCGAATCAGGAACTCTTGAAGAATTTGAGCACGCATTTGAACGTTATAAAAATGATAAAGACTCCATCGAATTGATGGTTTATTTCAAAGATGAGGGGATTGCCCCATCGAAAACTGACCCAGAGCAGCTTGCGCAAGTACAGAAGTTTAAGGAATCATTAGGGGAAAAAGGTGGGCTCTATTCAACGTTTGAAGACGCTTCATCGTTCGAATCATCACTCCGTGCACATCTTTCAAGTCTTGCGCAAAAATATTCAGGAATTAGTCGATCTTCTCAAAATGAGGCAAAAGAAATAAGCAAGCCTGATTCTAATGTAGCTAAGGATGTAGATATATCTGAGTCAGAAGAGATTGAGCTTGGGTTCTTTGACTACCTAGAAATATATGAATCTCAAATGAGTGATATGAACTCAACGCTGAACGTTATATCAGAAGCAACTGTAAAGATTGGTAATCTGATGAATAAGAGGGTTGATGAGGTTAATGCGTTAGAAGAGTCTGAGCGCGGAGGAAAACCTGCGAGAAAGATTGTGAAAATGGCGTCAGATGATATTTCTAGATTTGCGCTAGCGTTAAAACAACAGCTCCCACTTTACTCTAGTGCCCGTCGAGAGGCATTTGACGCGCTTAGTAATGCCTTATCCCTATATGGTGATTTTGGTGATACTGAGCCTGACAATCTTGAGCAACTAGATAGCGGGTTAAATAGCATGCTCAATGGAGCATCTGGAGCAAAAGCCAGTTTGATAGGTTTTCGAGACACAATTGCAAATCTACCTCGCCTTTCAAGCGAATTAAATCGCGCAAAGCGCGGGGCAGTAACACAGTTAGATCGCATGCTCGACGAACTGGACGGAACCGAATCCACAGTTAAAAATATTTTAGATTCGATTGCTAAAATGAGATAGTGGTGGTACCGGAATCTAACCAGGCGCTCCAGCCGACGCCAGCTACGCTGGCTGCGGCTGAGCTTGGCCGTGTGTGCCGGGCATGGCACAAAACTAGAGAGGTGAAAGTCCTCTTGCCAGGTATTTGTGGAGCCGAAGGCTAGCGAAAAGACAAGGGCGTTATCGTGAGGTAGGGTCTGAAGGAAGTCTAACGCGAAACTGCGGGGCGACGGA
>DRNA01000226.1 GCA_011322365.1 Aeromonadales bacterium
ATAAATTCAGGAACAATAAAACGGCCGGGAGATGAAATCATCTCTGTATTTGTGTTAGTTAAATTCAGGCAGGCAAGATGACTGCCTAATTCTTTACGACTACCCAGCAGGTTAAAATACTCATCTATAGTCCCTTTTGTTAAAACAGGTTTAAATTTATCTGTGGGTGTGTAGCCCTTAAGGTGTTTATCGTAAATCAGATTTGCTGGTGCAATTGCATTAATATAAAAATTAATATCTTTAGAGGCCTGCTGGCGGCCAATACCAAACGCAGATATTAATACATTGGGTGTCAGCCTTCCCTCCCATAAACTAACAATTTCAATAAGCTGGCATTTTAGCAGGGTATTCCAGCGTAAATCTTTTAGTCCTTTTTTGCTCATGCTTGTATCTGCCTGAAAATACGACATGTCGTAATTATAACTATATACACCCAAAAATAATATGGGTAATATAATTCAGAAAGTTGTATTTTATTGTATTGACAGGTACAGAAGGGAAGTCGGCAGATGGAGGAGCAACTAATAGATTATTATACATACTGGGGCAAGAGTAACGATAATGTGTTCCATCTTTTGCCTTATCACTGCCTAGATGTGGCGGCTGTTACCCAGGTTATTTTAAGCAGACATCGTTTTTTATTAAAAAAAATATCAGCAATAATGGGTCTGTGTGAAGAAGATACACGTTTATGGCTGGTTTTTTTGTCTGGTATTCATGATTCAGGTAAATTTGCTGAATCATTTCAACAACTCAGGGCGGATTTAAGAACGAAGTACCTGGGGCATTATCCACCGGAGAAGACGAATTATAATTTAAGGCATGATAGTCTGGGATATTTGTTATGGTTTGAACGGCATCAGGGCTTATTAAAGCATTACCAGTCAAAAGGTTTTGGTTTGTCTTCTTTTGCTTCTGTTGTTTTAGAAAAAGCAGATGAAAAAAAACTAAAAAAGTTTATGAAAGAGCTTTCCTTTTGTTGGCTGCCACCGGTTATGGGGCATCATGGTTTTCCACCTGAAAGTAAAAACAGAATAAAGGACTATTTTCAGACACAGGATATTGAGAGTGCCCGAAGTTTTGTGGAAGACTGGTTTGCACTGATTAAGCCAGACATTGAATCAATACTGGAATATTCAGATGACAAGACATGGATTGCAAAACAAAAAAAAGCCAGTTGGTTAATTGCCGGCCTGACCGTTTTATGTGACTGGATCGGCTCAAACAGTGATGATTTTCAGTTTGAATCTGAGCATTATTGTCTGGAAGATTACTGGAACAAAAAAGCATTACCGCAGGCAGAAAAAGCCATTGACAAGATCGGTTTGTTACCGGCTAAAGTAAAAAAAGAGTGCGGTGTTGGTGATATTTTCCCATATATTAAAGAAACGACACCTCTGCAAAAGCTATGTGCTGAAATAAAACTTTCAGATGAGCCGCAGATTTTTATACTGGAGGATGTTACCGGAGCCGGGAAAACCGAGGCAGCACTGATGTTGGCCTACCGCTTAATGGAAAAAGATCTGGCACAGGGTTTTTTTGTAGGTTTGCCAACTATGGCAACAGCCAATGCCATGCTGGAGCGTATGGCTTATGTGTATCGGAATTTTTTTACTGAAGAAAGTCAGCCTGATGCTGTATTAAGTCATAGTGCTAGACATTTATCTAAATTGTTTCAAAGCTCTTTCCTCGAACAGGATAAACAAAAAAACGCAAAATATAATAAAAAATACAGTAAAAAAGAAGAAACCATTTCTGTTCAGTGTAACCGCTGGCTGGCTGATCACAGAAAAAAATCCTTACTGGCCGATGTAGGGGTTGGAACCATTGACCAGGTGTTATTAGGTGTACTTCCAGTCAGGCATCAGTCCCTGCGGTTATATGGTCTGGCCAACAAAGTACTCATTCTGGACGAAATACATGCTTATGATGCCTATACGGGCACATTATTAAATACCCTGCTGGAATTTCATGCGGCTTTGGGTGGCAGTGTGATTTTATTATCAGCAACTCTGTCAAAGTCTCAGAGGCAATCCTATGTCAGTGCGTTTAATAAGGGCATGGGTGGTTATAAGAAACCAGAGCTTAACAATACCTCATTTCCCTTGCTCACACAGTTTGCTGAGGATACCAATAAGGAATGTGCGGTTGCTACAAGAAAAACTGTTCAGAGAAAGGTCAATATACGGTTTAAGCATCGTCAGGAAGAGATTGTTGAGCAAATTAAAGAGGTAGCTATACGGGGAGAATGTGTTTGCTGGATCCGTAATACCGTACATGATGCCCGTGAAGCCTTTGAGATATTGTCGGTCATACCGGAATTAAGTGAGCATAATATTCATTTGTTTCACAGCCGTTATACACTGGGTGATCGACTGGATATTGAACAGGAGTGTTTAAAGCTGTTTGGGCTACAGTCTGAACCGGAACAACGCAAGGGACAGATACTTATAGCCACACAGGTTATTGAACAATCCCTTGACCTGGACTTTGACAGGATGATAACCGATCTGGCTCCTGTTGATTTGCTGATTCAACGAGCCGGGCGTTTAAAACGGCATATAAGAGATAAATCCGGAAAACTGATAACCGATGGGCATGAAGACAAAAGGGGAGTTCCAGAGTTAATTATATATGCGCCTGAATTTACAAACAGCCCTCAAAATGACTGGTATCAGGCTCTTTTTCCAAAAGCCTGTTATGTGTATCCAGATACGGGATTACTATGGCTTACCAGCCGGATTCTGGAACAAAAGAAAGCCTGGAAAATGCCGGATGATGCCAGAGAATTAATTGAAGAAGTCTATGGAAAAACGGTGGATGATTTGCCGGAAGGTCTGCAGGACAGCCATCTTCAGGCTGAAGGAACACAAATGGGTCATAAAGGGATGGCGGCCTTTAACACGCTAAAATATGAGGTGGGCTATCAACGTGATTATCGTCTTGAAACGCCCTGGGATGATGAAGCGAGATTTCCAACCCGGCTGGGTGAAGATACTCAGACGCTCTATCTGGCACGTTGGGAAAATAATAAATTATTACCCTGGAATGATGAGGGGAACTGGCAATGGGATATGAGCAGTGCTAATGTAAACAAAGGCGTGTTAAAAGAACTGAACTGTCCACAGGAAGAAGTGACCAGAGCCGTTACCTCTCTGAAAGAAACAGTTCCGGTTTTTGATGATTACAGTTTTATTGTTCCTCTGCAGAAAATAAACGGAGCATGGCAGGCAGAAGGTTATAATGACAATGGAGATAATATGATAATCACTTATGACTCTCAACAGGGGCTGACGATCCGGAGGAAAGAATGATTTATAACTTAATATCCGATCAGTGGATAACTGTGCGGGACTTTAATGGCAGACTTAATAAAATAAAACCGCAACAGCTGGCTGATGCACAGTGGGAAACCCTCGACGCACCAAGAGCTGATCTGAAAGGTGCCTTGTTCCAGTTTATGATTGGTTTGCTGCAAACGACTTTTGCCCCTGAAGACAGAGAGGAATGGGAAGAATTGTGGGACACACCACCTGCAGAAGAAGAACTGGCAGAAGCCTTTAAGCGTTACCATCATGCCTTCTTTTTAAATGATAAAACCAAACCGGCTTTTATGCAGGATTTTGATCTGCCTGAAGGAGAGCAAAAGCCCGTTTCAGCCTTATTGCTCGAGGCACCAGGAGAAAAAACATTAAAAGACAATCAGGACCATTTTATTAAAAGAGGAATGGTAAAGCGGATGTCACCCTACTGGGCAGCTTTATCTTTGTTTACCCTGCAAATTAATGCACCCAGTGGTGGTGCTGGACACCGGGTTGGTATCAGAGGTGGAGGTCCGATGACTACTTTGCTTATACCCCCTTTAAAATCAGATACCCGTACCCTGTGGCACAGATTATGGCTTAATATTCTGACAAAGGAAGAACTGTTGCTAATGAGTGGTAATCCTGATTTGCCTGATGACAAAGCTGTTTTTCCCTGGTTAGCTGAAACCAGAACCAGTGAGAAAAAAGGCAGTGAACTTCTGCCGGAACATACACATCCATTACAAATGTACTGGGCAATGCCTCGCAGGATTCGCTTACAATGGGATGAAGGGCAAAAAGGTGCATGTGATATTAGTGGAGAAGAATTAGCACAATGCAGTGTTACTCACTTTATTACCAAAAACTATGGTGCAAACTATGGCGGCTACTGGATACACCCGTTATCAGCCTATGATGTGGCACCTGATAAGATTCCTAATTCAGTTAAGGCACAACCGGGTGGCTTATACTATCGTCACTGGATGGGGTTGGTGATGGAGGATACCAAAAAATACAGACAACCGGCACTGATTGTCAGAAGCTATAAAGAGTGGCGTGCTGAAAGCATAGACAGTACCGATGAGGCACAACTCTGGGTCTTTGGTTTTGATATGGATAATATGAAAGCACGTTGCTGGTATGAGTCCACTATGCCGGTATTTTCATTATCCGATGAGCAAATCAGCGAACTGGGTTACCAGCTTCCCAGACTCATAGATGCAGCAACAGACAGCCTTAAAATATTGAAAAAACATCTTAAAGATGCCTGGTTTAAACGGCCAAAAGATATAAAAGGTGATATTTCATTTATCGACCACAGTTTCTGGGAGCAGACCGAGATCGATTTTTATCAGCAACTTCGTCAACTTATTAAAAGCCTGGATGATGATAAAGCCGTAAAAACAATACTGGCTCAATGGAGACAGATGTTACAAACCAAAACAACCAGCCTGTTTGATGACTATGTTTTGTCCACTTTAAATGAAGATGGTGATATGAAGCGAATTATAAAAGCCAGAAAAAATCTGCAAAAATGGCTTAATACAAGTAAACCCATGAAAGAATTAAAGGCAGCCTGAAATGGAACAAACAATAATAGAACAGCAAATATGGTATCCGGTACTTTATAAACCGGAACAAAGAGAACGCTTAAAACAATGGTGGCTCTGGTTGCAGTCGGAACCGGCAAGAGGAGAGCGTGCCAGACTCAGACGATGCCAGACACCGGGAGAGGTTATTATGCAAAAAGGTTTTTTTAAACTGGGAAGTCTGTTGCCCGACTGGCAAACATATCACTTGCTGGCTCTGGCAACAGTAGCCGGGATACTGGCGCATATTGAAACAGAAACGGATGTGACATTTCCTGCCCAATTAGGGGCAGAAAATGGCGCATCCGGTAAGCCGGTTTTAAGTGAATTAAGATTCCGGAAATTACTGTCATCAGCTGATCCTGATGAGTTTTATAAAAGTTTACTGCGAGCAGTCAAACAGGCAGGCAAAGCCGCAGCTCCGGTCTTGCTGGCAGACAGCATTTTACATTGGTACCGTGAACAGTCTGGACCTGAAAAATATCAGGGTAAAAAAAGCTGGAAGTATCGCTGGGCCAATGATTATTACAGTTCAAAAGTCTTTAACTAAGCTTTTTAACCAAGAAGGAAACTTATAATGAGTCAGTTTATACAACTCCATTGTTTAACCGCTTACCCACCCTCTAATTTAAACCGTGATGATCTGGGGCGTCCTAAAACGGCCATTGTTGGTGGTTTCGAACGTCTGCGGGTTTCCTCCCAAAGTTTAAAAAGAGCCTGGAGAACCTCTCCGGTTTTTGATTCAGCACTGAGTGAGTGGAAAGGCAAACGAACCAAGTTACTGGGTAAAGAAGTCTATAAAAGGTTATCCGATCAAGGGGTTAATGAGAAGCAGGCTGAAAAGTGGGCCTCGGAGATCGCCTCCCGTTTCGGAAAGCCCAAAAAAGAGAACCCTCTGGAAATTGAACAACTGTGTCATATATCCCCTCAGGAATGGGAAGATGTTATGACATTGGCAGATACTCTGGCAACAGAGGGGAGGGAGCCGAATAA
>DRNA01000227.1 GCA_011322365.1 Aeromonadales bacterium
GGGTAACTCCAGAGAAAAAGTTCCCTGTTCAGCTTCATATTTAAAAAACACATAATTTTCCAGGGAACAGGGCTTCATATGATCTTCAGTAGCAATATAACTATCATGCAATCGTTCAGCCCAGATGGATTCCCATTGTTTATCCCTGCGACCCTCTATGTCAATAATGATTCTTGAACGGTGCCCATGGGCGATACGCTGACAATTACCCTGATGCTGTTGTAACCCATGGCTATAGTGATAAAAAGCATCAGTAATTTTTTCGGGCTTTAACTGAATTTTTATCACTTTGACATTTTCTGGTAGTAAACTTCTTAATTTTTTCTGTAAATAAGGCCCAACCAAATCCGGAGTAATTAAAGAAATGCCATTTAATATGGCAACCGAATCCGCGGGGCCAGTATGTTTTATATGTTCTCCAGAATCGAGACGAAAAGTTAAGGTTCCGGCACCCTGACGCATATCCTGATAATAGGCACCACTGGCTCCTGGAACTACCAGTTTATGGTCAATGGATCGATCAATCCAGGCTTTGATATCTTTTTTAACCAGAGCAAAATCAAAAAGCATGCCCTGATGATCGAGTTCACCTTCCAGCTCAACATCCATTATCCAGCTTTCACCAACCAGGCCTCTGCGTGGGTCCAGATAACTGAAATCAATTACAGTTAATCGTTCTACAAATAACCAAGTCATATACGTATATCACCTTTTCTAGTGTTGCCGTCCTTAATACCCGTTCTACTTGAAGATGCATGATTTCAGCAAGAGAAGAAGCGTGCAGATTCAAGGCATCAAAGAGAAGTGTTAGTCATTTATATCCATGGATGGATAGTATGCAGGAAATGCATGGAGCAATTTCCTGTCTAACGCAAACTTTTATAACACCGAAGATGCGCGCTTATCCTCTTGCCCTACGGGAGCTCAGACGGGAAGCCAGCCCTGCGTTGCCTACACGGATGTAGGTAAGGGGCGTGAGCTGGGAGCGGAAGCTTTGCAACTTTTGCGAAGGGAATAACCATTCGCTGCAAGTTGCGCCTTGTTCTGACATCCCGTCTGAACTCTGAAACAGGCATCTTCAAGTAGAGCGGGTATATACCCGCTTATAGGCGTAAATAGCCATTTTTATTCACCATATTAATCTGTTTCAGGGATTCACTGAATAGTTACTGCTTTTATCAGTTTATCGTAGTAATATTTGTAACTATTCAGTGAATAGTTAATTTAACCCGTAACCGTTCAACTAGTATTCTATCATTAATTTCCGCGTTACCGAGGTTCTAATGAGTTATATCCTCATAAAAAATGCCAAAATCGCCAATGAAGGCCAGGTTGTAGAAAGTGATCTTCTTATAAAGGGGGAACGGATTGATAAGATAGCCAGTGATATCAACGCTTCTCAATACCCTGATGTTCAAGTTTACGATGCACAGGGAAAGCTCCTTTTACCGGGGATGATCGATGATCAGGTTCATTTCAGAGAACCCGGATTAACTCATAAAGGCTCAATAGCCACCGAATCTGCCGCCGCTATTGCCGGTGGCATTACCAGTTTTATGGAAATGCCCAATGTTAACCCACTGACGATCACCCATGAAACTCTGGCAGATAAATTTGCTCTGGCCGCAACAAAATCCCTGGCTAATTTTTCTTTTTATCTCGGAGCCAGTAACGATAATATTGAAATCATAAAATCTCTCAAACCTGATGCAGCCTGTGGTGTGAAAGTCTTTATGGGTGCATCCACGGGAAATATGCTGGTAGATAACCCCGACACCCTGGAAGACATTTTTGCCCACAGTCCGGTGATAGTGGCAACCCACTGTGAAGATACACCAACCATTACAGCCAATGAGAAAATCTTCCGCGAAAAATATGGTGAAGATGTTCCCATGGCCTGTCACCCACTTATTCGTTCCGAGCAAGCCTGTTACCTGTCATCGTCTCTCGCGGTAAAACTGGCACAGAAACATGGGACACAGTTACATGTATTACACCTTACTACAGCCAGAGAACTAGAACTGTTCACCACAAAACCCTTGAAAGATAAATCTATCACTGCAGAAGTCTGTGTGCATCACCTGTTTTTTAATGAAAATGATTATGCAGACAAAGGAGCACTGATTAAGTGTAATCCGGCCATCAAAACAGTACAGGATCAACAGGCTCTAATAGCGGCATTGAATCAGGGTAAACTGGATATTATTGCTACCGATCATGCACCACATACCTGGCAGGAAAAACAGGGAAAATACTTCAGTGCACCTTCCGGTCTTCCATTAGTGCAACATGCCTTATTAGCTCTTTTCGAACTCATGCATGATGATAAACTCAGTGTTAATACCATTGTTTCCGGCACATCCCACCGGGTTGCTGACCGTTTTCAGGTTCAGGATAGAGGCTATATTAGAGAAGGTTATTTTGCTGACCTGGTGCTGATTGATAGTGGAAATGGCTTTACAATGGATAGAGAGCAGGTACTTTCAAAGTGTGGTTGGTCACCCTTTGACGGTTACCCTTTCCGTTCAAAAATCTGTTCTACATGGGTCAATGGGCAGCAAATGTGGGATGGACAGACGATTATCAGCAGGCAAACCGGGCAGAAGTTAAGTTTTAATCGATAGCCCTGGATCCAAAAGGCACAAAAAAAGAGGCAAAATTGCCTCTTTTTTTAACAGGAAATTTATTTTAAACTGGCAAAATATGCAGCCAAATTGTCGATATCCGCATCGGACAACGCGGCTACCATGCCTTTCATAATAGCATTATCACGAGTACCCGCTTTAAATGCTTTTAATTGAGTGACCAGGTATTGCTCTTTTTGACCTGCCAGATTTGGATACATTGGAATAGCACTGATCCCATTGGCACCATGACAACCCGCACAGGTTCCAGCTTTGGCTTTACCAGCGGCAACATCACCCGCCTGAACACCTGCAGCAGAAACTGTTAATGCGATACCCGCTAAAGAAACTAAAAGTTTGTTCATTCCGATTTCCTCAATAAATGAAATAAAAAAATAATGATGCACAACTCAACAGCAACTATATTACATCTTACTAATATACTATAAATTGCAACATATTGCCACAAATCAGTGCAATTATAACACCAAAAAGCTGAACCTTGAATGAATACTGGTGAGGAGCCCATAGCTTACGGCTAGCTCTAAGAAAAAAGGGACTAAAAGCCCCTGATTTATTTTGAGATCTAAATTTAACTTCGAAATAGAACTGTTTCCTTTGAGAACCAACGGCTACAAAACCAGATAGTCCCACCCGCTAACACGCTGGTAGAGCCAAAAATTGCAGCAAGCATGGAATAATCCATAGTGCCCTTAAGAATTTCTTTCATAGCAAGGGCAATATTGGTTAAAGGAATCATTGCCGTATTCCAGGTTAACTCTACCCCAGGTAAAATAGCAACTATCACTGGAATTATGATTAACATCATCAATGGAGATATATAGTTTTGCGCTTCTTTAAAATTACGTGCATAAATGGAAATCGCCAGTAAAATTGCTGCAAAAATAGCCGAGGTTGGGATAAGCATCAGCATCATGGTTAATATGGAGCCAATTCCAACCACATTCAAGATTTCAGCAATTTTTTCTACTGCAAATGCCTGACCAGCTATCACTGTCCACACCAAAACAGACAAAAGTGATAGAAAAACTGCGAGGAATCCGGTAGTAAAAATTACCAGAAACTTAGCCATAACCAGATTCCAACGAGGTACAGGATTTAGTAAAAGTGTTTCCAATGTTTGTCTTTCTTTCTCTCCAACTCCCAAATCAAGTGCTGGATAAATGGCACCCGATAATGTAATAATGAGTAACATATAGGCAGCCATCCCTCCAAATATTTCACCAAATTTTTCGCGATTCTCAGCAATACTTTTTGTTTCAAGTTTAACTGGTTTAATTAATGCCTCAAGAGTTTTCTCATCAATGGAAACATTATTCATTTGTTGTTGTTGTAGGCTTTTATTGTATGAATCCAGAACTTTTAAAAGACGAGTTTTCACCTTGCTACCTGACTTTGCGGCGTTGTAGTGCAATGTCAATGTTGCCTGTTTTAATTGCATTATATTATTAGTGAAATCAGCCGGAATACTGATGACAAATTTAACTTTTTTTTCTCTTATTAATTCAGGTATATCGGATAAGTCCAGATCTTTCTGATATGAAAAACCTTCGGCATTTTTAAGCTGTTTAATCAATTCCGGTGCATTATTTTCTCCTATTACAGCATATTTTAATATTTCAGTTTTATTTTTTTGCTCAAGCTTATTCATAAAATAAAACATACCGCCCATGATCAATGGTAATATAATAGTGGGGAGTATGATGGTAAATATCAAAGTCTTTCTGTCTCTAACTAATTCCAGCAATTCTTTTTTATAGATTAACCACATGGCTTATTCTCCCTTCTCTTTAACTGAATCTACCAGAGATAAAAATGAATCATACAGATCACCGGATGGCGTTAAATTTTTAAATTCTTCTACCGTGCCATCGAAACGGCTCTCCCCGACATCTATTAAAGCAACACGGTCACAGAGCTTTTCGACTTCATGTAAATGGTGTGTTGAAAAAATTACCGGCTTGCCGGATTCTTTATAGGACTGGATAAAATCAAGAATGGTTTTTGCCGCAATTACATCCAGGCCCGTCGTGGGCTCATCAAATACAATCACTTCAGGCTCATGAATTACGGCCCTGGCTATTGAAGTTTTTTGCCGCATTCCGGTAGAGAGATTCTCGGCCCGTTTATCCTGAAAAGAATGCATATCAAGTAAGGTAAAAACCTCATCAATTCTTTGCTGTAGAAGTTTTTCCGGCACCTTATGTAAACGACCAAAATATTCTATATTTTCTCTAACACTGAGGCGACGATACAAACCCGTGGTGCCAGAAAGAAACCCCAGCTTTTTTCTGGCTGCAATGGGATCATCAATGGCATTCACTCCTTCAATATTAATGCTTCCTGCATCAGGTTGCAATGCGGTAGACAACATCCGCAGAGTGGTAGTTTTACCAGCCCCGTTTGGGCCAAGTAAACCCAATACCTCTCCCTTATCGCATCGAAAACTCACATCTCTGACTGCATTAAACCAGCGTCCATCCTGCCGGGGATCATCGCTATGATCCAGATGTTTACTGGCATCTTTTTTCTTTTCTATTCGAAATCGTTTTTGCAGGCCTTCAATTGCAATCATATTTTTCAATCCTTAAATTCTAAAATTTTAGCGCTAAAGTATAAAATCTTATTCAGGGTATCTATCCAGAACCCGGTGTATTTATTTCTAATGTGCTGATGATTATACTCTTTCAAGCAATATTCTACCCATTCCCTATGAAAATAAAAGTATATATCAACAACTTGTTACAATTTCTGTCAAGGGTTTACATAACTATACCCTTTCTACTTGAATCTGTACCCTTCTTCTCTATGCTGAAATCATGCATATTCAAGTAGAAAGGGTATATAAGCTTTTGAGTTGTTAAATTTAAAAAGACAACATGTTATAGTAAACCTGCAAAACCACTAAAACTAACAAAATCTGTAATGAGACATTTCTTTTATTATGAATAAATTTAAAATCACACTGTCCATCTTTAAAGAAATGATATTGAGCCCTGATCTAGCTTTTGCTGTAATAAAAAAGCGGGGCGATTTTTTTATTCTATTTGTTTTTATCCTGTTAAGCATGAGCCTGGTACAAATTGTCTACCTTTCACAGGTCGATCCTGCCTGGTATGGCGATTATGCCACAAGGTTACTCTCTGATAAAATGGCACCTGATCAAATTAGCAGGATGAAAAAATACTATCAACCTGAATTTCTTAGCTATGTTCAACCTATCGTCATCTTCTTCGGTTATTCTTTATTCTGGAGTTTGCAATCATTATATTTACTCATCATCGGTAATATAAAAAAAGCTGATATAATTTTCAGTGAATGGTTTGCCCTGGTAGTATGGAGTTCAGCTCCACAGATATTTGTCGCTCTATTATCCCTGCTCAATCTATCTATTGGTGATAATTCCCATTTAACAGAGGAATTAATTAACCCCATAAATTTTGCCAATCTTTTTTCAATTGATCCATCAAGTACCCTGTATGCAACATTAGCGACAACATCAGTATTTACCTTATGGAGTTTCTATCTACTGCTCAGAGGTATTAAACAATGGTTGTCAGTAAGCTGGATCGGAGCTTTGCTCATCGCTTTTGCACCTGTATTACTCATCGGTTATTTTTTATACTGACAGTTTCGAGTTAAACAGCTTCATCTAGGAAATTAGTTGCTGTTTTAATTCTTTGCTGATCTGCTTTAATATTGAAGGTTGTTTCTCAGCAAAGGGTAAATGCCTTAAAAATACCTGTGCAGTAAAACCTAACCGCGCAGACAACACGCCAGCGGCAGCTCCCTGTGCAATTCGTGTTGATATTTTCTCGGATAACCCACTTAACAAATCATCTGTTGAGAGTTGAATCAACGCTTCCGAACCTCCTGCTATCAACGCCGAGTTAAAAGATGACTTCATCAGATACCAACTTGATAATGCCGGATATCCATACAAAGTCGCTAACTTTTTCAACAGTCGCTGTGTTAACCAGAACGTAGCGACTGTGTCTATTAATGGTAGTGTTGAAATAGCTACAATACCTGAAAGTTTGGTTGCATCCTGAATGATGAGCTGTTTTGCTGCCACATCAACAGGCGTCAGCACCATAATTTCATAAAGTTTTATAACCTCATCAAGTTCATGGTGCGGTTCTATGGAAGATAAAAAAGCAGGATAGTTTACTGAAAATTTTAATGGTAAATGTTCTGAAAATTCTTTAAATATATCCTGTATCTCAGGCAGAGCTATTTCACCATGTTCTGTCTGTTTTAATATTGAGTGATCAAGTTGAATTTCCATGAGTCTTGATTTAAATTGTTGCAGTTTTTGAACTCTCTTTCTTGAGAGTAAAAATTCTCTAAATCTGTAGCTAGCCAGTGAAATCATTCCTACGGAAACAAGCGCTATGGGATAACCCAACCAGGGCCTTGTCTGAATAATATTTAGTACAACATCAAGTATAATTCCCCCCACAAACAGAGAGCTTAATATAACTAACGCAGGAAAAAACCATTTTCTTTTAACCGAAGTAGATTTTGTTATTTCCAGATCGTCGTTATTTACTTTAGTGGGTAGTTTTTCATCATTCTGATTAGTTTGAAAAGTCTCAGGTAACTTTTTTCCTACCACACCTTTAATTATTTTAGCTGTTAATACTCTATCTTTTTGTTTCATAACGCTCTTTGAAGTCGTCATCCCATTAAATCTCCAACTAAAAAGTCAATTACCTGATCCATGCGTATATGAGGTAACGCGTCTTTGCCTAATCGCCAGTTTTGCGGAGGGCTAAATTTAAGATTTTGAAGACCATGCCCATTCTTTACCTCCAGCTGCTTCACTGATTCCGGGAAATCAGCAGGGATCACCGTGACCCAATTTTCCTGGTCATCAGCTACTTGCTCCAACCGCCCACAAACAGCCTGAATATCATGTCCATTTTCACTAATGACTCTGTTTTCTGTAGCCCTTATGGAACTAATGGCAAGTGCGTTATAAGAACAACCCTTTTGTTTCAGCGTATCTATTTCATTTGTTAATAAACTGGAAAGTAACAGCTGCATTTTCCGATGCTGATCAGGAGGTAACAAGTCAGCTTTAGAGGTTGCGACCAGTATCTTTTCGATATTGGGATTGATTAAACGTCTCAGCCAGTTATTGCTACCGTAATCATGGATTTTAAATACATTTTTAAGAATCTGCTGTAACTTATTCACTTCCTCTTTGCCGCCATTGACGGCGTTCACCAGGTCAACCAGGATTACCTGACGAGAACAACCACTGAAAAAATCAGTTAAAAAAGGCGTTATAACCTTTTTCTGTTAGGTTCTAAAGCGGTTTTTAAGTAAAGGAATAATGCTGCACTCTTCATTTAAAGGAAACTGGTTAAGATCCCATGGAAAGAAATTCAACAACGGCGTGTTTTCGAGGTGTCCTGGTGATAAAAAACGTCCGGGTTGTAAAATTACATATTGATTAGTATTATCGTGAATTGCCCGTAACCAGGATTTATAGGCCTCTACTACCTGTAAATATTTGATACTGTTTTCAGAAACTGGTTCATCTTTACCGGATTGAATCGCTTTATGTAGTGAGAGTATTTTTTTCTTAAATACTTTAGCTTCATCAAAGTCTCGAAATGGTTTTAAATTAGTGCTAATTTCAGCTGACCAGGCAAAATAATCCAGATCGAGTAGAGGAATATCGGACAGCCATTCACCTGGATAATCAATAAGTTCGATTTCTAAAGTTCGCTCCGGCCAAAATTTTGACCAAATTGATGATTTTGCTATATATGTAAGTTCAAGCACAATGCGACTTTCCCTGGTAGTAGGATTAGGCCAACTATCAAGCTGTTGAAGATTATGCACTGATTCTTCATAGGGAAAGCGCATGTATTCACCGTTTTCGTGATTCGACAATTTAGCACCGAGCCATCGATTTTCGTTTATCAGCTCAACAAAAGGTAATTTGGCTACTGAGTTAGCGGTAAGTAATTGGGTTATCAACGATGTAACAAATGTGGATTTACCTGAACCAGACAGTCCTGTAACCCCAATTTGAATTCTTTGAGAGCTAGCTTTTTTAAGCTGTTTTTGTGTCTCATTAAGCAGATTGCTAATAGATTTTTTAATAAATATTCCTTTCAATGATTAGGTGGTAATTAGATACCCATGATAGTTGAAGATACACATTTCCTTAGTAAAGATATGGAATCAGTTAATTAGACACATTCTAGCGTTTTTGGTTTAACTAATGACTCACAAAAAATTGTCAAAAAAAAAAGCTCCAAAGGAGCTTTTTTTTCATCAGTAGTAGTTAACTACTACTATTTTTTTTAGCCTGAGCATAAGTCATCCATTGTTTTGCTGAACGCTTCTGCTTTTTAAACTTGGTAGCTTTTCTTAATGTCTTAATTGCATTGGAGTAATCGCCAATATTAAAGTACGCTATGCCCATGTTTAACAAAGCTCTCCCTTCTTCATTATTTTTCAATTTATCTTTATTTAAAGCACTTCTGTATGCTTTTATAGCACTGTTCCATTTTTCCATTTGTGCATATACATCTCCTTCATTAATATAGTATTTACCTGTATCACCTAATGCGCCCGCTTTATCGTAGGCTTTTGCTGAATTTAAACCCTCTTGAGCCTGTT
Organism: Aeromonadales bacterium; assembly: GCA_011322365.1. Taxonomy (GTDB): domain Bacteria; phylum Pseudomonadota; class Gammaproteobacteria; order Enterobacterales; genus DRNA01. The sequence goes on from DRNA01000227.1 coordinate 9,288, forward strand.
GCCAATATCCTGCGGTAGCTCTCCAGTTTTTCATTTCGTTAGCAATTATCCCCTTACGCAAACCATCTTCCATAATTATTGCGGCTCTATAAGGAACATTGACATAGGTATAATTAGACGCTGTATAACGATATTCTGAATCTTTAGTAAGTAGATTTTGTCTATAAGCCAGATCCATTATGGCCGTAGCATTCTTATAATCTTCTTTTTGTGCATAAACTGCACCTAATTGAGTCCAAAGATTCTTATCTGTGGGGTAATGATGTAGGCCCGCTTTCATTACATTAACAGCACCATCAAGATCTTTGAGTCGGTAATGCATTGAAAACAACAACGTATACCAAGCTTTCTTAGGATGCTTAGCCTCACGTGGTGGTGGTGGTGGCTGATTTTCTTCTTTTGCTTTTTGAACTTTTGCCAAATAGGCTTTTTCTTTACGTTGCTCCTCTGGATACCAGGTTTTCAAAGACAGATATAATGGACAAATTGCCTTATTCAGTTGTTGGTTTTGGATATAAGCTGAAGCCAGGGTTTCATAAGAGGATGAATCCGGATTTACGGCATGTTTCAGCCATTCCAGAGTATATTTAAGCATATTCTTATAATCTTCGAGCGCACTATAGAGTTGAGCTACACGCAATAACATCGTCTGTTCTGCTCGATAAGGGAGTTGCTTTAATTTTATTGATTTAATCAACAGATCGACCGACTTCTTATATTCCGATTTTGCAGCATAAATATAACTGGTAATTTGATATACTTGAGCTAAAGCATAAGGCTTATCCTTATATTTTTCCTGCATTGGTATCAAGATTTCTAGTGCTTCGGTAAATTTTTCGTCCCCCATATATTCCTGAGCACGCGTCAATTTTTTGACAAATAAAGGAGAATTTGCTTTAACTCTCCGCTTGGGTAATGCTTTAAATTGTTCTTTTGTAATCCCAAGTGTTTTACATTGTTGAGTAAATTTTGTAGATACACGTAGTTTGGATTCTACGGCCGAAACCACTGTAGAAAATGATGCAAGTACCATTATACCTGCAGTCAAAATCAGTCTGTGATTCAATTGTTCAGTAAACTTCATTTCAAACTCTCTTTGGCCTATTGTTCTAATTTAAATTCCATGGTGTAGCGCATATGTTTCTGTTCAATTGCCACACCATCTTCTACGCGAGGCTTGAACTTCCATTTATACACTGCCCGCAACGCAGCACGATCGAAAAGTCGACGAGGTTTTGCATCCACTATTTTCACATCCTTAGGAGAACCATCAGGCATAACCGTAAATTCAAAGGTAACATAACCTTCAATACCATCCATTAGTGCCTTTCTGGGGTAAGTAGCAGGTATTACTACCCAGGGAATGGCATCACCATCGGTCATGGTGCCGCCGATAAAAGGACCTCCACCAGAAAGAGAGGTATCCAATCCTTTAATATTCAAACTGACATTCAAAGCAGAAGGCTTTGCGCTTCTTATTGGAGCTGCCTGAGGAGGTGGTGGCGCTTTAGGAGGTTCTGGTTTTTTCGGTGGCTCACGGTCTTTTAATCGTGTAGTCTCATTGATTTTATCCATAAATAAATCAATAGACACATAATCTCCTTTTTTCGGTTCTACACCATCTGGCTCAATCAATACGGCCATAAATACAAAAAGAAAAAACGTCACTACAGCGCCCATTAGCAGGCCAATACCTAGTCTTTGCATGTTATTCTTTCCTCGCGGCTATCGACACATCGCTGACACCAGCCGCTTTCACCTGGTCAAGTACCTTTAACACGATACCCGCCCTGGCACCAATATCCGCCTGAATAACGATGGCACCTTCCGGGTTTTCTATTCGTAACTTGGCCACTTTTGCCCTTACTGCCTCTGGTTTAACTTCCTGCTTGGAAATCCAGATTTTACCTGTTTTTGTAATGCCAATAAGTAGACTTGCTTTTGGTTTAGGTACGGTTGTTCCAGCAATGGGATGCTCAATTTCTACGCCCGCTTCCTTAATAAAAGAAGTGGTAACAATAAAGAAAATCAACATAATAAATACTACGTCCAACATGGGCGTCATATCTATCTGCGCTTCTTCTGTTTTACGATTATTTCTTCTCGCCATTATCTTTTCTCAATATAGTATTGTATTTCTTACTTAATGATGAGGCATATGATCAATGAGATGATCCATCTTATTTTTGGCATTCGCTTCAATCTGAGTACTCACAAACAAACCCGATAAAGCGGCGACCATTCCAGCCATAGTTGGAACAGTTGCCATTGAAATACCATCAGCCATCAAACGGGGGTTACTGGAACCCACCATAGCCATAGTTTCAAAAACGTTGATCATACCTAAAACGGTACCTAATAAACCGACTAGCGGACAAATTGCTACCAGGGTTTTAATTGCCATAATATTTTGCGTCGCCAGAGCATTTGCCTGGGAAATCCAGGCTTCTCTGATACGGTGAGCATACCAGGAAGTGGTATCACTCCTGGCATCCCACTTAGCAATGACTCGTCTCGAAAATCTGGGAAAAGCCACACCCAGATACATAAAACGTTCAATAATCAATGCCCACATCAACAACAAAACAACAGCAATCACCCAGAGGATAGGGCCCCCGGTTCGCATAAATCCGGAAACCAGCTCCATAAGCTCTGCGAGCCAATGCATGATCTAACCCTCTTTCTCAGCGTGTTCAGCAATCAGACCCGCACTCTGTTCTTCCAGAATATGGATAAGTCCACGACTTTGCCCTGCCACTATAGAGTGAAGGAAAATAAGCGGGATAGCTGAAACAAGACCTAATACAGTAGTCACCAATGCGGTAGAAATACCACCTGCCATTACTTTAGGATCACCGGTACCAAACAGAGTGATAGACTGGAAGGTTGCAATCATACCAGTAACCGTACCTAACAGACCTAACAAAGGTGAAAGCGCAGCCAAGACTTTAACAATGGTTATACCCCATTCCAGTTTCGGCGTTTCTTTTAATATGGCTTCATCCATTCTCAGTTCAAGGTTTTCAACATCATCATCTTTATTATCCAGATAAATTTTCATGATACGACCCAGGGGATTATCACCAGGCGTACTACTTTTCAGTTGTTTCTTGATTTTACTACCTACAGAAAGCAGACCGAAGAATCGAATAATGACTAACAACACACCAAAGATAAACACACCGGTTACCACATATCCAACGATGCCACCTTCATGATAGTACTGCATGACAGTTTTTTTCAAGATAAGCAATGACAACAGATTACCACGAGAAGGGTCCATTGCAAGAGGCATAATACCACTTGTTGCCGCAAAATAAGGGCCAACAAGACTGGTAAACTTGGATTCAGGCTGACGCTGTAAATCTCTTACTTCACTGGTATCCGTATCATAAAATAGGAAACCATCAGCATCCAGCAGGTTAAATGACCCTACGCGAATAATTTCACGTGTTTCTCGAACCCCATCAGTATTAGTCACTTTAGTTTTAAAGCGAGTCACTTTTCCAGATTCAGTCATTTCTGTTTGCAAAGCAACCCAAAGCTGTTGCAATTCCTTAATTTCTGGTAACTCTTTTCGCTGAGCCAGATCATCAAGAAAAGGCGTTCGGTCTGGAAGTTGAGCACTAATCACCGAGATCTTGAAACGAGCTGAAGCATCACCAGCCACCTGCCTTACAACACCAAACATTTCACCGAGGTTACCCGATTTAATTCTTAAATCATCAGCAAGGGTTGCTAAATGTTTTTCATTTTGATCAAAAGTTTTTTTCAGCTGTTCAGAACGAATTTCTTCTCGTCTAAGCTGTGCCTTTGCATCATTAAGCAATTGCTTTTGTTGATTTCTGGCAGCTCTAAATTTGGCTAATCTCTGTTTATTGACTTTACTTTCATCGGTTCTCGCTTTCTTAACCATTTGAAGTAAATCATCAAGAGACGCCACTTTATCTGCTGCCTGCAAATTAACAGAAAGCCCCATTGTTATCATCGCGATAACTAAAATTGAAATAATACGTTTCATTATTGAGCACTCCCCGCAGGCTTAGCAGTAGGAACCGGTAAAATAACCAGATCAGGATTCGTCAGACGTTTCGCGATTTTGATACCATTACGCACAGGTATACGGTATGAATCATCCAGAGGTTTCCAGCTACGGGTATCGTTATCCCAGTAAGCAGCAGTTTTCTCATCCAGCGACTGATAAACATAAGCCACTCGACCAAAACGATAATAGGTTACAGTAATATCGGTACCACCTGAGGAAATATCTCCATCATAGGCTTCAGCATAATCACCGTACTGATTTTCAATCTGATAGGCTTCCAGAATCTGGCGATACTTTTCAGAATTACTTAAATCCGCACGCAACATATTTTTACGTAATCTGGCAATTCTTCCACGACGCTCTTTAAGCAGGAAAGGCACATCCAGTTCAATAAACTGTTCCAATGTGTCTATCATATCATTCATTAACGGAACAACACCCCTTTCAGTATCATCGATAACACTCATCTGATGCTGAATAGACGCCATTTCCTTTTCCTGAGATTTAATCAGCTCTTCATACTGTTTATTGTATGAACGCAGATTATCAACACGCTGCATGGTCAGCTTGTAATCAGCTGCCATGTCTCGAGTAGTATCGGCGAGCTTATCTACAGACTTTTGAGTACTGGCTGCTGCTCGAGTAATGTTTTTCTCAATTTTAATTGATTCTTCGAGAGGATCTGCTGCATTCGCAGTACCTACGAGGAAGATTGATGTGGTTGCGATTAAAGCAACCATAAATCTTGATTGTTTCTTTAGATTGAACATGATTATTCCTGAAAAAGGTCTGACAAACCACATTTAGGGTTTGAATCTATTTCTGTGTTTATGTTTATTTTTCTATGTTTTTCCGCGCTGACATTATCCGAGATAAACAACACTCACTTCAAAAACGAAATAAGACTTAAGTTAGTCACTTTTAATATCAGAACCTAAGCTCCTAGCACGGCTTGTGTAAATATAATCATTCTGCTTATTAGAGTCAATGATTAATATCGTCAATATGAGCCTATTTTTCTGGGGTGGAGAATACTTTATCCCTTTTTTAACAAAAAAACTCCTCTCTAGATAGAACAATCCATTTTATTCTCATTCATTGCCAATCAATATTTCCTAAAAAGAACACGATCTCCTCTAATTTTTATATCAGACTAAATGATAACCCAGTGAGTATCGTTTGTGACAATACTGTTAATATCCAGTAACCTTAGACTACAGGGAAATCATCTGATTAAGTGATAAATTAGCGAGCTGATCAATCTATACCCGTGATCAATGAAGATGCTTGATTTTTGGGTTTAAGGGGATCATGAATAGCTCATGCGAAAAATCAAGCTATCAAATGATCAAAGAGTTAATCTAGAGCACCTTCACGCGAATACGCGAGACAGTCGTATCTGCGATCGAATCAAAGCGGTTTTGTTGCGCTCAGAGAACTGGCCAACACCCATGATCGTTCAAGCTTTACGATTACATGAAACCACCGTTATTCGGCATATCAACGACTTCCTTGAAAAAGAAAAACTGAAACCTGAAAATGGCGGCTCTCATAGTTATTTATCAATGAATGAAACAGAGGATGTGGTTCAACACTTGATGGCTAAAACGTATTCTTGCTCTTATGAGATCATTGATTATATTTGGGAAACTTATGAAATAAAGTTTAGTATTCCAGGGTTGAATAAATGGCTTCATCAACAAGGCTTTAGTTATAAACAATCCAAAGGTGTGCCGCATAAATTTGATCCTGAAAAACAAGCTGAATTTATTGAAGGATATGAGGCTCTAAAAGCGCAAGTGGTTGATGAGACAATACTTTTCATTGATGCCACGCACCCAACTCAAGCCACCAAAGTGAGTAGTGGATGGATTAAAACGGGGCATGAGAAAAGTATAAAAACGACGGGGAGTCGAACACAACTGAACATCGTTGGAGCGTAAGCGTCTGCTAAAAGCCACATTCCAATCTTAACGGTCTTCGATAAACTATCTTCAATTATCAATCATTGGAGACAGTAATGAGGCACAGTACTCAACAAAAATGGCAGGCTTTAATCCAGCAACAATCGACGAGTAATTTA
>DRNA01000228.1 GCA_011322365.1 Aeromonadales bacterium
GTTTTTATCCAAAATATAATAGGTTGGAAACGCCTGTATTTTATAATCTTTCATGGTTTTTTCGCTACCCAACAGCACAGGCATGGTTAAACCATGATCTTTTTTATATTTAATGATTTCTTCAGTTGATTGCCAATCCAGAGCAATAACCACTATAGTGAGTTTATCTTCAGCTACCGACTGCCTTAATTCTTCCAGATTGCCGATACTCATATGGCAAATCTTGCACCAGGGAGCAAAAAAATAGAGTACGGTTTTTTGAGCTGGCAATTCAGAGAGCTTAAAAAGCTGATTATCCGTGGAAACCAACTCAAACTCAGGGGCAGGTACATCGGCCAACAGATTACGAGTTTGCCAGGCATCAAAAGCAAAATATATAGCTACAAACAGTGCTATTTGACCAACAGTATAAAGTATTTTCTTTATCATTTGATGCTCTCTATTTTATTCAACATACGCTTATCAGATTATCTGCATATTTGAACAAACTGCTGTATTAATGTTACAACCCTTATAATTCAAACAACTACGGGTATTCATGATACAGATCAATGAAATTAAGACTTCTCTAATATAGCATGATACCTATAATAAAGGGGGTAACGCATATGAAATTCTGGTTAGATCAATTTTTTGGCAATTCCTACGGATTGTCAGTAACGATAGGTATGCTCATAATGCTGGGCATTGGTGTCTGGTTTATCTTTTTCTTTATGAAAAAAATGAAGGAAAGTGAAGCTGAGGAAAAGGCGAAACATCAGAAATGATAGTCGTCCAATAGAGAAGTTTATTATGGAATTCTCATATTAAAAAAGGTCGCTTCAGCGACCTTTTTTAATGCTTTTTGAATAATACAAAGATTAATCTTCAGTACCTTCTTCAACGATTTCTTCATCTTCCACTTCAGGACGATCAACCAGTTCAACTATGGCCATAGGTGCTTTATCTCCGGTACGGAAACCACACTTCATTACACGTAGATAACCACCAGGACGTTCCTGGTAACGTGGTCCAATTTCTGTAAATAATTTACCAACGATGCTTTTGCTACGGGTGCGTGAGAATGCCAAACGTCTGTTCGCTACACTATCCTGTTTAGAGAGTGTAATTAACGGTTCTGCAACACGACGTAACTCTTTTGCTTTAGCTACAGTTGTTCTTATCGCTTCATGTTCAAACAAAGACACCGCCATGTTACGAAACATAGCTTTACGGTGTGAACCTGTTCGATTAAATTTACGACCACTTTTACGATGACGCATTTGTCTATCCTTTAAATCTCTTTCGACCGTTGTCGAAATCTATAATATGTATCTGGCTTAAACTCGGTTAACTATTAATCAGTTAAACTCTGTGGAGGCCAGTTTTCTAAACGCATACCTAAAGACAATCCTCTTGAGGCAAGAACATCTTTAATTTCAGTAAGCGACTTTTTACCCAGATTAGGCGTTTTCAGTAATTCAACTTCAGTTCTCTGAATCAGATCACCAATAAAGTGAATACTCTCGGTTTTTAAACAGTTCGCGGAACGTACTGTTAATTCAAGATCATCAACCGGACGCAGTAAAATCGGATCAACATCAGGTTCTTCCTGCTCTGGTTCAATATTACTTTCATCTTTGAGTTCAACAAAGGCTCCTAACTGTTCCTGTAAAATGGTAGCACAACGACGAATTGAGTCGTCAGGATCAATAGTACCATTTGTTTCAACTTCCAGAACCAGTCTGTCTAAGTCTGTGCGTTGTTCTACACGAGCCGATTCAACCGTATAAGAAACACGCTTCATGGGACTAAAACTGGCATCAAGTTGTAAACGGCCAATAGTAGTATCTTCTTCAGAATTTCTTCTGCTAGAAGCGGGTTCATAACCTCGTCCGGTTCTCACCATTAAACGCATGTTGATCGAGCCACCATTTAAATTGGCAATCACATGAGCAGGATTATGAATTTCAACACCAGCCTGTTCTTCAATGTCAGCTGCAGTGACAACACCATCACCAGATTTTGATAAATTTAAAATTGCTTCATCTTTATCTTCCAGTGAAATAGCTAATTCTTTCAGGTTCAATAAAATATCAAGCACATCTTCCTGAACACCATCGATTGAAGAATATTCGTGTAATACACCATCAATTTCAACTTCAACAACCGCAGCACCTGGCATGGAAGACAGTAAAATTCGGCGCAAGGCATTACCTAACGTATGACCAAACCCCCTTTCAAAGGGCTCGAGTACAACTTTTGCCACGGTCGGACTTTTCTGTTCAACTGTGATTTGACGCGGTCTTAATAACTCAATTGCAGAGTTTTGCATAAATACTCTCTCCTGAAAGATTACTTAGAGTAAAGTTCCACAATAAGATTTTCGTTGATTTCGGCAGGAAGATCTGTGCGTTCAGGCATCTGCTTGAATACACCTTCCATTTTTTTCTCATCAACTTCAACCCAGTTTATGGCTTCACGATGTCCCGCCAATTCCATAGCAGCCTTGATTCTATCTTGCTTTTTAGACTTTTCTCTAACAGAAATAACATCATTTGCATTTACTTTATAAGAAGGAATATTAACAGCTTTTCCATTCACTAAAATAGATTTATGAGACACCAACTGACGTGATTCCGCCCGAGTTGAGCCAAAACCCATGCGATAGACGACATTGTCCAGACGACTTTCTAAAAGCTGTAACAGATTTTCACCTGTAGCGCCTTTAATACGCGCAGCTTCTTTATAATAAATTCTGAACTGCTTTTCCAGCACACCATAAATACGACGTACTTTCTGCTTTTCACGTAATTGCAAACCATAATCAGACAGTCTGCCACGATTTGCACCGTGTTGACCGGGATGAGTTTCAATTTTACATTTACTATCGATAGACCGAACGCCACTTTTAAGGAACAAATCTGTTCCTTCACGACGTGCCAGTTTCAGTTTTGGGCCACGATATCTTGCCATTTTTACTTTCTCCGAAAACCTGCTCTATTACACGCGACGCTTTTTGGGCGGACGGCAACCATTGTGAGGAATAGGGGTTACATCAGTGATACTGTTCACTTTAAAACCCGCTGCATTAAACGCACGAACCGCTGATTCGCGGCCGGGGCCAGGACCTTTGACAAAAACGTCAAGATTCTTCATACCCATTTCTTTAACCATATCAGCAACACGAGCAGCCGCAACCTGCGCTGCAAAAGGTGTACTTTTACGTGAGCCACGGAAACCGGAACCACCCGCAGTGGCCCAGGCTAAAGCATTACCCTGTCGGTCAGTGACTGTTACAATCGTATTGTTAAACGATGCATGTATGTGTGCAAGTCCGTCTGAGACCTGCTTTTTGACTCGCTTTTTGCTACGAGTTGGTGTTTTTGCCATGATTTAATATTCCCGATGAACTTTTATCGTTTAATAGGCTTACGAGGGCCTTTTCGTGTACGTGCATTGGTTTTGGTACGTTGACCACGAAGTGGCAAACTATGCCGATGACGTAGTCCTCTAAAGCATTTAAGGTCCATCAACCGTTTAATGTTCATGGAAACTTCACGACGTAAATCGCCCTCAGTCTGGTACTTAGCAACTTCTGTACGAATTTTATCAATCTGGTCTTCTGAAAGATCACGAATCTTCGCGTCAATAGCGACACCAGAATTAGCACAGATTTTACGCGCAGTTTGTCGACCAATCCCATAAATGGATGTCAATGCAACTTCAGCGTGCTTCTGCACTGGAATGTTTATGCCTGCAATACGGGCCATTTGCCGAACTCCAATATTTCTAGCGGTTTAGCAGCTTAAAAGGGCGCGTATATTAACGCCCAATAAGCCAAAAATCAACCAATCTAAAAGAGAGTTTTAAAAATTACTCTCTTCACCATTATTAACCCTGACGTTGTTTATGACGAGGGTCCGTACAAATTACTCTAACCGAACCGTGCCGGCGAATAACTTTACAATTCCGGCAAATTTTCTTTACAGATGCGCGGACTTTCATAATCTCTCTCCCGATTTAACATACCATCGTTAATTTATTGGCTTTCGCAAAAAAATTAACGGATTTGACCAGCAGCCCCATAATTTTTGAAATTCGCTTTTTTCAGTAAACTATCATACTGATGCGACATCAAATGAGCCTGAACCTGCGCCATAAAATCCATGATGACAACTACAATAATCAACAGGGATGTACCACCAAAATAAAATGTAACGTTGAACCAGACATTTAAAGCTGTTGGCAATAAACATACTGCCGTTATATACATCGCACCAATTAATGTCAGGCGTGTCATAACTTTATCCACATATCGAGCGGTTTGCTCTCCTGGACGTATACCTGGAATAAACGCACCCGATTTTTTCAATTGATCTGCTGTTTCGCGAGGATTAAATACCAACGCTGTGTAGAAGAAACAAAAGAAAATAATTCCCGCTGAATATAACAGTAAATATAAAGGCTGTGCAGGTTGCAACATCACACTTAAGGTCTGCAACCAGCTCAAATATTCAATACTTCCAAACCACTGAGCCAGTGTGCCTGGAAATAAAATAATGCTTGAAGCGAAAATAGCAGGGATTACTCCCGCCATGTTCACCTTCAACGGCAAATGGCTACTTTGTGCTGCAAAGACCTTGCGGCCCTGTTGACGTTTGGCATAGTTAATTACAATACGTCTCTGCCCACGTTCTACAAACACCACGAAACCAACCACAACCACAACCAGCACACCAATCAATAACATAATCAGCAGACTCATATCACCCTGCCGTACCTGTTCTGAGATAGAACCAATAGCACGTGGTAGACCGGCGACAATGCCCGCAAAAATCAGCAGTGAAATACCATTCCCAATTCCACGTTCATTAATCTGTTCACCTAACCACATAATAAACATGGTGCCTGTAACCAGGCTTACGGTTGCGATCAATGTAAAACCAAATCCAGGATTAGGTACCAGACCCGATGCCAGACCGGGGAAATTCACCGCAATACCAATGGCCTGAATCGATCCAAGTGCCACGGTTGCATAACGGGTAATCTGATTAATCTTTTTACGTCCGGCTTCACCTTCTTTTTTCAGCTGTTGCAACTTAGGTTCAACATAACCCAAAATCTGAATAATAATAGAGGCCGAAATATATGGCATAATCCCCAGAGCAAAAATACTGGCTCTGGACATGGCACCACCGGAAAACATATTAAACATGGCCAATATGGTGCCTTCCTGCTTCTCCATTAAAGCGGTTAATACCGAACCATCAATGCCCGGAACAGGAATAAAGGTACCCAGACGGAAAACAAATAAAGCACCCAGTACAAAAAACAAACGAGATTTAAGCTCCGAAAAACCTTTGCCCGCCGCCTGTGACATACCTTTTGCTGGTGCTTTTGCCATTATTCTTCCACCTTACCGCCAGCAGCTTCAATCGCTTCTTTAGCACCTTTTGTGACGCCAACTCCACGGACTGTTACTGCACGATCTATATTGCCTGAAAGCATGATTTTGGCAAATTTTATACCATTAGTAATCACACCAGCCTGACGCAATGTCATTAAATCAATAGCTTCACCTTCAACTTTAGCTAATTCGCTTAAACGAACTTCAGCTGTGACCAGAGATTTTCTGGAAGTGAAACCAAATTTAGGTAAACGCTGTTTTAAAGGCATCTGTCCACCTTCAAAACCGACCTTGTGATAACCACCTGATCGTGATTTCTGACCTTTGTGACCACGGCCACCGGTTTTACCTAAAGTACTACCAATACCTCGGCCAACACGCTTAGGATTCTTTTTTGCTCCCTCAGCAGGAGACAGGCTATTTAAGTTCATTTTTTAACCCTCAACCTTAACCATATAGTTAACCCGATGAACCATACCGCGAACAGCATCAGTATCTTCGAGTTCAACTGTATGTCCAATTCGACGAAGTCCCAGGCCAGTCAATGTTGCCTTATGTTTAGGCAAACGACCAATGCTGGATTTGGTCTGTGTAATTTTAATCGTCTTCTTAGCCATAATATTAATCCAGTATTTCTTCCGCTTTCAGGCCACGTTTTGCAGCAACTGAATCCGGAGTAACCATTTTAGCCAGAGCATCAAAAGTAGCGCGCACCACATTAATTGGATTTGTAGAACCAATTGTTTTTGCTAACACGTTTTGTACTCCAACCACTTCAAATACCGCACGCATTGCACCACCTGCAATAATTCCAGTACCTTCTGATGCTGGTTGCATATAAACCTTTGCGCCACCATGACGACCGTTTATTGGATGCTGCAACGTATGACCATCTTTTAATTCAACAGAGATCATGTTGCGTTTGGCTGCTTCCATCGCTTTTTGAATAGCAACTGGCACTTCACGTGCTTTACCACGACCAAAGCCAATCTTACCCTGGCCATCACCCACAACTGTTAATGCGGTGAAACCAAAAATACGACCACCTTTTACCACTTTGGCAACGCGATTAACGTTAACCAGTTTCTCTGTATAGCCTTCAGGATTATCTGATTCTCTAGCCATCTTCTACACCCTTAGAATTTCAAGCCGCTTTCGCGGGCAGCATCGGCAAGCGCCTGAACACGACCATGATATTTAAATCCTGATCGGTCAAAAGCTACATTTGTGACGCCTGCTTTCAGCGCACGCTCAGCTACAGCACTGCCAACGGCTTTTGCTGCGTCTACGTTACCGGAATATTTTAATCCGTCACGTATGGTTTTTTCTGTGGTAGCGGCAGAAGCCAAAACTTCACCATTATCACCATTTAGAACCTGTGCATAAATATGACGAGGTGTACGATGTATCACCAGTCGACTCGCACCGAGTTCTTTTATTTTCATGCGGCTGCGCTTAGCACGGCGCAACCTTGCGGTTTTCTTGTCCATGCTCTACCCCTATTTCTTCTTAGCTTCTTTGCGACGTACATATTCGTCGGTATAACGAACACCTTTACCTTTATAAGGCTCTGGTGGACGGTATGCGCGGATATCTGCCGCTACCTGACCAACCAGTTGTTTGTTCGCGCCTTTAACTGTGATTTCCGTATTGGAAGGTGTATCAATAGTGACGCCTTCCGGAATATCATAATTAACTGGATGAGAGAAACCTAAAGTCAGGTTAAGAACCTTACCCTGAACCTTGGCACGATAACCAACACCCAGCAACTTTAATTTTTTCTCAAAACCTTTAGTAACACCAATCACCATATTATTGATGAGAGAACGCGCAGTACCTGCGTGAGCTACGGCATTGTTCTGACCTTCTCTACCTTTTACTCTGAAAATACTATCTTCAAAAGAGATTTCCACAGCTTGGTGCACTTTGTGTTCCAAAGTGCCCTGACTGCCTTTAATAGAAACCAGCTGCCCGTTAACTTTTAATTCAACACCAGCAGGTACTTCTACAGGGCTATTTGCAATACGAGACATTGCTCAGCACTCCTTAAGAAACGTAACACAATACTTCGCCACCCTGTCCTGACGCGCGTGCTGCACGATCAGACATCAGACCTTTCGAAGTAGAGACGATGGCAACACCTAATCCACCCATAACTTTGGGTAAATCATTAGCTTTACGATAAATTCGCAAGCTGGGTTTGGAGACACGTTTAATCATGTCAATAACCGGTTTGCCTTCAAAATATTTTAATTCAACAGTCAGAACGGCTTTCACATCATCAGTTACCGAATAACCTTTAATGTAACCTTCCTTAACCAGGATTTCAGCTAAAGCCTTCTTCAATTTTGAAGATGGCATTTCAACTTGTACTTTTTGTGCCGATTGTCCGTTACGAATACGGGTTAACATGTCGGCTACAGGATCTTGCATGCTCATTTCTGGTTCTCCTTTTGATTACCAGCTGGCCTTAGTCAGGCCGGGAACATCACCGCGCATGGCCGCTTCGCGTAAAAAGTTACGACAAAGACCAAATTTGCGATAGACACCATGTGGACGACCACTGAGACGACAACGACGACGTTGACGACTTGGAGAAGCATCGCGAGGTAATTTCTGTAATTTTACCTGGGCTTCCCAGCGCTCATCGTCAGAACTGTTCACGTTAGCAATAATTGCTTTTAACGTGGCACGTTTTTCTGCGAATTTAGCGACAGTTTTAGTACGCTTTTTTTCACGTTCAATCATAGATACTTTTGCCATGATTCGTCCCCTTATTTCTTTAACGGCAAGCTAAATGCAGTCAGAAGCGCTTTGCCTTCTTCATTGGTATTAGCTGTTGTTGTAATAGTAATGTCCATACCACGGATCTTATCGACTTTATCGTAATCGATTTCAGGAAACATAATCTGTTCCTTAACACCCATGCTGTAGTTACCACGTCCATCAAACGACTTTGGGTTCAGGCCACGAAAATCACGGATACGAGGAATTGCAATGTTGATCAGACGATCAAGGAATTCCCACATACGATCACCACGTAGTGTCACTTTTGCACCGATTGGCCAGCCTTCACGGACCTTAAATCCGGCAACGGATTTACGCGCATTGTTGACTACGGGCTTCTGGCCAGAAATTGCGGTCAGGTCTGCACATGCATGTTCGATTACCTTTTTATCCCCAATTGCTTCACCAAGGCCCATATTCAGGGTGATCTTGGAAATTTTAGGGACTTGCATGACAGACTTATAACCAAACTGTTCGTTTAGTTGTTTAACCACCGTTTCACGGTAAAAGTCTTGCAGTTTCGCCATAGTTATTTCACCAGTAATTGGAATTTCACCAATAGTTTAAAATCAGGCATCTACCAGTTCGCCATTCGACTTGAAAAAACGAACCTTAGTACCATCTTCCAGAAATTTGAAACCCACACGATCAGCTTTTCCTGTGGCTGAATTAAATAGTGCAACGTTTGAGACCTGCATAAATGCTTCGCTCTCAACGATTCCACCTTCAACTCCAGCATTAGGATTAGCTCGCGTATGTCGCTTCACCAAATTAACACCTTCAACTTTGACTTTATTATCCAGTACACGAGTCACATTGCCTCGCTTACCCTTACTTTTACCAGTAAGAACGATAACTTCATCACCTTTTTTTATCTTTTGCATTCCCGTAATCTCTCTTACTTATAAAACTTCAGGAGCCAGAGAAACGATTTTCATAAAATTATCGGTTCTTAACTCTCGAGTCACAGGTCCAAAAATACGAGTGCCTATGGGTTGATTATTTGCATTGAGTAATACCGCTGCATTGTCATCAAACCTGATTAATGAACCATCGTTTCGACGGACACCTTTTTTTGTACGCACTACTACAGCATTATGTACTTCACCTTTCTTCACTTTTCCGCGAGGAATGGCTTCTTTAATGCTGACCTTAATGATGTCTCC
Source organism: Aeromonadales bacterium (assembly GCA_011322365.1). Taxonomy (GTDB): domain Bacteria; phylum Pseudomonadota; class Gammaproteobacteria; order Enterobacterales; genus DRNA01. The sequence goes on from DRNA01000228.1 coordinate 9,343, forward strand.
AACTCGGGCATAACGCCTGTGTGAGCCACCTAACACCTTGATACACATCACTCTTCGTGCACCGCTGTTATCGGCAACGTCAAGCACAGTTTGCATCTGGATCATGGATTTTCTCCGCTAACTTACCAGCGTCCTGGGCTTTGTACTAACTGAGCCCTGTATAAAGCGACGCGGGAGTATATCATAAAAGTTCAATGAAGTAAGAAAGAAAACTTCTCACTTCTCCAAATTCTAAATTTCAGTTGAACGCGTGTTAATTTCAACTAATTTAAAAGTTTTCGTTTTCGACATAGGACGTACAGATGCTACTGTAACTGTATCTCCCATATTCGCTTCGTTCGCTTCATCATGAACGTGGATCTTTTTAGAACGCTTAATATACTTACCGTAAAAAGGATGTTTAACCTTTCTTTCAATAAGTACGGTGATGGTTTTATCCATCTTATCGCTCACAACCCGACCTGACAAAGTACGGACGATAGTTTGATTATCAGACATTACGCACCTGCCTTCTGGTTCATTACTGTTTTTACCCGGGCAATATTGCGACGAACAACTTTCATCTGGTGAGACTTCTCCAGTTGGCCGGTACCTTTGGCCATGCGCAAATTAAATTGCTCACGTAAAAGTCCCATAAGTTCTTCATTCAGCTCTTCGCCATTTTTTTCTTTCAGCTCACTTGCTTTCATTACATCACCGTCCGAGTCACAATTGAGGTTTTGAAAGGAAATTTAGCCGCAGCTAATTCAAAACCATGACGTGCAACTTCTTCAGAAACACCTTCAACTTCATAAATCATACGGCCAGGCTGAATTTGGGCAACCCAATATTCTACCGAACCTTTACCTTTACCCATACGTACTTCAAGCGGTTTTTTGGTGATAGGTTTATCAGGAAAAACACGGATATAAACTTTACCCGCACGTTTCATAGCACGTGTTAGCGCACGACGACCTGCTTCAATCTGACGTGCAGTCAAACGACCACGTTCGATAGATCGTAAACCAAACTCACCGAAACTGACCTTATTACCACGAGAAGCAACACCGCGATTACGCAATTTAAATTGCTTACGGAATTTAGTTCTTTTTGGTTGTAACATGATTTATTCCCCTATTTCCTGCTACGACCGCGGCCTTTTTTCTTAGGCTCTGCGGGTTCGGCTGCTGCAGTCTGACCTGGAAGTACTTCACCTTTGAAAATCCAGACCTTTACACCAATAACACCATAGGTGGTATTTGCACGAGAAATTGCATAATCAATATCTGCACGTAAAGTATGTAAAGGTACACGACCTTCACGATACCATTCTGAACGTGCAATCTCAGCGCCACCTAAACGACCACTGACTTCAATTCGAATACCTTCAGCACCTAAACGCATGGCACTTTGCACGGCACGTTTCATTGCACGGCGGAACATGATTCTGCGTTCCAACTGAGAAGCCACATTGTCGGCTACCAATTGTGCATCCAGCTCAGCTTTACGGATTTGCTCAACACTAACGTGAGCGGGTACACCGGCAATTTTTGAAACCTGAGCACGAAGCTTTTCAATATCTTCACCCTTTTTACCGATAACGATACCTGGGCGAGCGGTGTGAATGGTCACACGTAAACTTTTTGCCGGACGTTCAATATGGATTTTTGATACTGAAGCCTGCTTCAGTTTTTCTCTAAGAAAATTCCTGATGGCAATATCACCTTCAAGATAATCTGCATAATCTTCGCCATCTGCATACCAGGTTGCATTCCAGTCCTTGACGATGCCAAGACGGATACCAATAGGTTGTACTTTTTGACCCATGAAATTCTCCTAGTCTTCCGAAACTTTTACGGTGATGTGGCAGCTACGCTTTAAAATACGATCACCACGACCCTTTGCACGTGCTCGCATACGCTTTTGCGTAGTAGCTTCGTCGACATAAATTGCTGAAACTTTTAATTCGTCAATATCTGCACCGTCATTATGCTCAGCATTTGCTATGGCAGAATCCAGTACTTTTTTAACTAAAACAGCCGCCTTTTTAGTGCTGAAAGTTAACAGATTTATTGCTTCTTCAACTTTCATACCACGGATTTGATCCGCGACCAGACGAGCTTTTTGCGCCGACATATTGGCATTTCGATGCTTTGCTAATGTTTCCATTATTCGAACCTCAATTACCGTTTCGCTTTCTTATCAGCAGCATGGCCGCGATAAGTACGAGTTGGAGCAAATTCGCCAAGTTTATGGCCAACCATGTCTTCTGTAATAAATACAGGGACGTGTTGACGACCGTTGTGAACTGCAATTGTTAACCCAACCATATCTGGTGTAATCATCGAACGACGAGACCAGGTTTTAATGGGACGCTTGTTGTTTGTCTCAATTGCTGTATCTACCTTCTTCATCAGATGTAAATCAACAAAAGGCCCTTTCTTTAGTGAACGTGGCACGATAAACCCCTTTATTTCTTATTACGGCGACGGACAATATACTTGTCAGTGCGCTTGTTAGAACGTGTTTTCTTACCCTTGGTTGGAACACCCCATGGAGACACAGGATGTCGACCACCAGAGGTACGACCTTCACCACCACCATGTGGGTGGTCAACCGGGTTCATAGCAACACCACGAACCGTTGGACGAACACCGCGCCAGCGTTTGGCACCCGCTTTACCCAGAGAGCGCAGCATATGTTCTGATTTTCCAACTTCACCCAAAGTAGCACGACAATCAGCCAGTACTTTTCGGGTTTCACCTGAACGCAATCGAAGTAACACATAGCTTCCTTCTTTTGCAACAAGTTGTACATAGGTTCCAGCACTTCGTGCAATTTGAGCCCCTTTAAGCGGCTTTAATTCAACACAATGGATAGTGCTACCCTGAGGGATATTACGCAAAGGTAAGCTATTACCCGTTTTAATTGGCGCACTATCACTACTGATAATTTCGTCACCAGCCTTAAGGCCTTTAGGTGCGATAATGTAACGTCGCTCGCCATCTGCATATAAAATCAATGCAATGTCAGCAGAACGATTAGGATCATATTCCAGACGTTCCACACGTCCTGGGACATCAAACTTGTTACGTTTAAAATCTATAATCCGGTAATGTTGCTTGTGCCCGCCACCAATGTGACGTGTTGAAATCCGACCCTGATTATTACGGCCACCTGATTTATGCTTCGCTTCTAACAGCGGAGCATAAGGTTTGCCTTTATGCAGGTCCGGATTGACAACTTTAACGACAAAGCGACGGCCCGGTGATGTTGGCTTTGATTTAACGATTGCCATTTCTAAAATCCTCTATCCGTTGCTATGCCTATTCGGCACCCAAGAAATCGATTTCATGACCTTCTGCCAATGAAACATATGCTTTACGCCAGTTGTTTCTTCGACCTTCGGTTCGCCCCGTTCTTTTGCTCTTACCTTTAACGTTGAGCACCTGAACATTATCAACCTTCACTTCAAAAAGAAGTTCGACGGCTTTTTTGATTTCTGATTTGGTAGCACCAGGAATCACTTTAAAAACCACCTGATTACTTAATTCTGCAGCCAGGGTACTTTTTTCACTGACATGAGGAGCCAGCAAGACTTTCATCAGTCGTTCCTGTTTCATTTTAACGTCTCCTCAAGTTGCTTTAACGCGTCCGCAGTAATCAACACCTTGTTAAACCCAATCAGGCTAACCGGATCGATAGCATCAACGTCACGAACATCAACCTTATATAAATTGCGTGAAGCAAGATAGAGGTTTTCTTCAACGTTGTGAGAAACGATAAGCACATCGTCCAATCCCATAGCATTTAACTGCTCAACCAGTATTTTGGTTTTAGGTACGTCAATTTTGAAGTCTTCAACCACAATTAGTCTTTCCTGACGAATCAGTTCAGACATAATGCTGGCAATAGCACCCCGATACATTTTACGGTTAACTTTGTGACTGTGATCCTGTGGACGCGCAGCAAAAGTTACCCCACCTTTACGGAATATCGGGCTACGAATGGTACCAGCACGCGCTCGGCCAGTACCTTTTTGACGCCAGGGTTTTTTACCACCACCTCTCACGTCAGAACGAGTTTTCTGTGCACGAGTACCCGCACGAGCCCCTGCCTGATAGGCAATGACAACCTGATGCACTAATGCTTCGTTAAAATCGCGACCAAATGCACTTTCAGATACGCTCAATGCGCCTTTAGTGGTGTTCTGGCCGGGAACTGTCATGGATAGTTCCATTCATTTTCTCCTAGTGGGCGTCTAATTAGCAGCAAATTTAACTGCTGGACGGATTATCACATCGCCACCTGTAAAACCAGGTACGGCCCCTTTAATCAATAGCAAGTTGCGTTCTTCATCTATCTGGAACACTTCAAGTGATTGAACAGTAACCCGTTCAGCACCCATATGACCTGCCATTTTTTTACCTTTGAAAACTTTGCCTGGTGTCTGGTTCTGACCAATGGACCCAGGGGCACGGTGAGATACCGAGTTACCGTGGGTTGCATCTTGCATCTGGAAATTCCAGCGCTTAACGCCACCTTGAAAACCCTTACCTTTAGAAGTGCCGGTAACATCTACTTTCTGACCAGATTCAAACTGATCAACTTTCAGCTCACCACCAAGTTCAAGGCCTTCAAGTTGTTTTTCGTCTAAACGAAATTCCATCTGAACACTACCGGGCTCAACACCTGCTTTTGCAAAGTGTCCGGCAGCTGCCTTATTTACTTTTGAAGCTTTTTTACTTCCTGCGGTAATCTGCACAGCACTATAGCCATCGGTATCCGATGTTTTCAACTGTGTGATGCGGTTTGCTCCCGCTTCAATTACAGTCACAGAAACTGCACGACCATCGTCTGTAAAGACTCTTGTCATACCGGCTTTGCGACCTACGATTCCGATTGTCATGGATAAATCCTCTACCTTTTATTTTCAGGTAACTATTACAGCTAACTTTTCGGGTAATTTATGTCTAATCAGCCCAGGCTGATTTGAACGTCTACACCTGCTGCCAGGTCAAGTTTCATTAAAGCATCAACCGTTTTTTCTGTTGGGTCGACAATATCAACCAGACGCTTATGGGTACGAATCTCGTATTGATCACGCGCATCTTTATTTACGTGCGGAGAAATCAATATGGTAAAACGCTCTTTACGTGTCGGTAATGGAATTGGTCCACGAACCTGTGCGCCTGTGCGCTTGGCGGTGTTAACAATTTCCAGTGTCGACATATCTATCAGACGATGATCAAATGCCTTAAGGCGAATTCGAATACGCTGTTGTTTTGCTGCTGCCATCGCAGTGGCTCTCCAATTTCAACAGTAAAAAAAACTGCCGCCTCATCCTCTTAAAGGAGAGCGGACAGTCAGTAAGTAGTTATAGGGTATTAATTACACCCGTTTTCTACGCAATTTCAAGTGCTTACGAATATCATTCAGGCTTGAAAAGCCCCGACAAACTAACAATCAGTTCAATCGAGTGCGCGGATTATACAGTAACTCTGCGGGGGATACAATAAAGGTTGATCATTTTTTTTAGTTTTATTGGGTTTAGGGGGTTGATGCTTAAATCTGCCTGGTATTCTTTCGTTTAATTTCAGAATCTAGTTGAGTTATTTGTTATCACATAGCCAAGGCATATCATCCTGCAAAAAAGTATGTCATTCTGCAAAAAAGTATGTCATTCTGAGCTTGTCGAAGAATCTTAGGAATACACAGACTGCACCAATTCAACACACCAAAACTTCCCTAAAATCCGAAAAGTGAAAACCGTCATGGAGAGGTTACCGAACATGTTCCGCCTGAAGGCGGGTCACTTTTCTTAGCTTTTTATTGAAATAAAGGAAAAGAAAAGTAACCAAAAGAAAGCATAACCGCAAAATAGGCCTACGGCTTCCCCTGCCAGCATGAGCTTCTTAACGGGTCGTCCTGAGCAGTGTCGGAGGACCTTAAATTGCCCTCCCTGGCAATTTGACCCTAAAGCTCAGACTGTCAGGGCAATTTTGAAGGTGATCTTAAACGCCTCTTTTCAAACCTGGTATATCAATAAAAATTAGTCATCTAATGAAAGTCCGTATATTCTCGCAACTCACAACTGTATTCCTCCTTCATATCCTGAAAGCTGGCCCCGCGAATATAATGAGTGTTTTGGGTCGCTACTCATTCCCATCGTCATCCTGAGCGTAGTCGAAGGATCTTAAGAATACCTAACTAAAAGCTATTCAAAAATCTATGGGGCTTTTAACACCTGCTTTTCCTTGTTTGAGAACGTGAGTATAAATTTCTGTGGTCGAAACATCACTATGGCCTAAAAGTTCCTGCACGGTTCGAATATCCGAACCATTGAGTAATAATTGGGTAGCAAAGGTATGACGAAAAGTATGTGCGCTGGCTTTTTTATAAATTTTTGAATCTTTAACAGCTTGTCTAATCTGTTTACTTAAAACGCTCTTTTCGAGATGGTGACGGCGAAAAATGCCGCTTCTGGGATCGCGGCTGATACGTCCTGATGGAAAGAGATATTGCCAGGTTAATTCTTTCGCTGCATTATTATATTTGCGATTAAGGGCGTATGGCAAATACACTTCACCATAGCCATCACGAATATCCTGATTATGCAAAATTGCAACTGCTGAAATTTGTTCTTGTAACGAACGTTTAAGTGTGTGAGGTAATATCGTTATACGATCTTTATTGCCTTTGCCTGCCCGTACAATCACCTGGTGCATCTCAAAATCAATATCTTTTACACGTAATCGTAATAATTCAGAAATTCGTAAGCCCGAACCGTACATAAGTTGAGTCATCAACTTGTATTTACCCTTTAGCAGAGAGATGACCTGTGATGCTTCATCTTTACTGAAAACGGTGGGTATGTTCCGATATTTTTTAGAATATGAAAAGTGGAGTTCACCAATATCGTCTCTTCCCATAAATTTTTTAAAGAGGAAAATTAGTGCGTTTAGAGCTGTCCGTTGTGTAGATTGCGAGCAATTCCTATGAGTTGCCAGATAACTTAAAAATGCCTCAATCTCATGGGAGCCCATATTTTTTGGATGTTGTTTATTGTGAAACCTGATAAATTGCAAACTCCACAAAACATACGTTTTTTCAGTAGCATAGGCCAAATTTCTAGAACGAATGCATAAACGTAATCTATCGATAAATCGATTAGATTGTTGATCAACATGAATGGGAATATCTTCCATAAAAATGTAACTCCTCAAATGCACTATCTACATAAGTAGTATATGTTGTATGTAATTGCAAGTAATTTTGAATGTGTTTTCAGAAAACAGTGGCAAATTGCCACGATTTTCTGATATCAGGCTTAGGATTGCTTCCAACTATTTGATTTTTAGAAGCATTTATAAATTAGATTAAAAGTTAATCATGAAATTTTTTAGAGAAAACAGTGGCAATATGCCACTTTACATTGATTGTGACAAATCATTCTTATGATAACCATTTGATTATTGGAGAATTTTAAGATAAGTTAGCTCAGTGAAAAATACAACAGTGGCAAAGTGAATATGTGGCAGCTTGCCACAGACTTAGCTGTTATATTGCTGAAAATAATATTGTTTGTTGGCAACTGCATTAAACACTTGCAAAAATATCAGCGTTCAGTGCCTGTCGCTTTTTGTCCTTCTTCACCATTAACAGGTTAATTAGGCACGGTTAAATTATTACAGAAAACTGTAA
>DRNA01000229.1 GCA_011322365.1 Aeromonadales bacterium
CATCGCTTATTAGCGTATTGCTGTCAACCTGAGGTAAATCTTGCTCGGAATGCATCAGATCATCTATAAAGAGTAATAATCGTCTGCCCAGTGCTCCCCCGGGATGGGAAAGAGCAAAATCATTGGCGGTAAAACCTTTTGCATCAAGAAGTGCAATAGCCAGAGCATCACCCATGGCCAGGGTTGCCGTAGTACTAGCGGTGGGGGCGAGCCCAAGGGGACAGGCTTCCTGAGAAACCTTTACATTAATATGGACATCGGCATTCTGCGCCAGCTTTGAAGTGGGATTACCTGTCATGGCAACCAGAGGTATACCTTTTCTTTTGATGACCGGGAGTAGATTAAGCACTTCATTAGTGGAACCCGAATTGGAAAGAGCCAGAATAACATCTTCTTCGGTAATCATTCCCAGATCACCGTGGCTGGCTTCTCCAGGATGAACAAAAAATGCCGGAGAGCCTGTACTGGCAAGCGTGGCTGCAATTTTACCACCTACATGTCCGGATTTTCCCATACCAATGACCACTATTTTTCCGGTTGTCTGCAACATTAAGCTACAGGCTTTTGCAAAACTGTCATCAATTCGCGCACGCATTTCAAGAACGGCCTGACTTTCTATGTCAATCACGGCCTGGCCGAGTTCGATAAATGTGGGTTCCTGTGGCATGGGTTAAGGTTTATATCGTTATAAGTGAGTGCATTTATTATAGCGAGGTCGATGATTAAAGGCTAATGCAATTGGGTTGTTGTGGGTAAAATTCAGCAGTCTGTCAGACAATGTCTGTAAACAGTATTACAGCATACACCAGGTAGACTAATAACAGGGCTATTGACTCGCGAATGCCAAAATGGGCTCTTTTACCATAACCCTGAGCTAGCAGGTACATGGATACAGTTACTATTAGCATGGTGGGAATGTCTCTGCTCATTATTTCTGGATCCAGATTTTTTATCGGTGTAATACTACCTGCGATACCTAAAACCCCTAACAGGTTAAAAATATTGGAGCCAATGATGTTTCCCAGTACCATTTCGTGTTCTTTTTTCAGTGCGCCGGCTATGGAAGCGGCCAATTCAGGCAAACTGGTACCAATTGCAACGATTGTCAGGCCAATGATGGTGTCTGATATTCCCATGGCTCTGGCAATATTAGTAGCGCCATCTACCAGTAAATCCGAACTGAGCATCAGCACGATCAGACCAACGATAACCCAGATGATGGCATGTGGCGTTGGCATGGTTTCAGGGAGCTCTCCAACCATTTCAGTGAGTAATTTATCTTTGTTATGATTCTGGAATCCTGAAAAGATAAGCCAGATAATATACAAAATCAGTAAACCAACCAGAATGAATCCTTCCAGTCGGGAAAGTGATAAATCATAAAGGAAAAATGCCGTCAGTGCTGAGAAGACCAGCAGTAAAGGCATTTCACGGCGTAGTATATTTGAGCAGATAACCAATGGTGAAATTAATGCTGCAATGGGTAAAACAATGGATGTGTTGACAATATTCGAACCAATAGCATTACCAATAGCAAGGCCGGGTTTACCGGCTATAGCCGCAACCGTTGAGATAAATAACTCGGGTGCTGAAGAACCTACGGCGATAATGGTCAGGCCAACGATAAAAGGGGGAACTCCCAGATTATTGGCTATTGCGGCGGCTCCATCAGTTAGACGATCAGCACTCCACACCAACAATGAAATACCAATCAACACCCAGGCAAAATTAAATAACATGACTTAGCTCACTTTGCCGAAAGTGTTCATATAGGTTTGTGTTTTTATAAGCGGATTTTGTTTCATCATGTGTATATTACAATCATCTATTGTTATCAGGTCAACTAAATAGCGTTAGTAAATGTTTCCTGAAGCTCGCATTTTCAGGATTCTGTGCCGCCCACCAGCAATGTATCAATTTTCAGAGTAGGTTGACCAACACCAACCGGAACACTCTGCCCTTCTTTACCACAAATCCCGACGCCAGGATCGATGTGTAAATCATTGCCTACCATGGACACTTCTTTTAATACTTCAGGACCATTGCCTATTAGCGTGGCACCTTTAACCGGACAGGTTATTTTACCTTTTTCAATAAGATAGGCCTCACTTGCAGAGAACACGAATTTTCCCGAAGTAATATCAACCTGCCCTCCACCAAAATTGGGGGCATATAGTCCTTTTTCAACCGAAGCGATAATTTCATCAGGATGACTATCACCCGGCAGCATGTAGGTGTTGGTCATGCGAGGGAGTGGTAAATGAGCATAAGACTCACGGCGACCATTGCCAGTACTTTTACAACCCATAAGCCGGGCATTTCTCTTATCCATCATATAATTAACCAGGCGCCCATTTTCAATCAGCGTGGTATTCTGGCCGGGGATCCCCTCATCGTCTACAGTGAGAGAGCCCCTTTTCTCAAACAGGGTTGCATCGTCAACGATAGTACATAAAGGTGATGCGACTTTGTCGCCCATACTTTTAGAAAATGCTGACGTACCTTTTCGATTAAAATCACCTTCCAGACCATGGCCGATAGCTTCATGTAATAAGATCCCGGGCCAGCCGGAACCCAGAACCACAGGCATTTGACCCGCAGGTGTGGGTTGGGCGGTTAAATTAATGCTTGCCTGTCTTACCGCTTCTTTAACATATCCAAGCGCAAGTTCTGAAGCGGTATTCTGTTGATTCAGGAACAGCGAAGCCGGCGAAGCACGTCCACCACCGCCAGCATTTCCTCTCTCCCTCCGTCCATTTTCTTCAACAACAATAGAAATACTGAGTCGACTCAGGGGTCTGGCATCACTGGCCAGAGTGCCATCACTGGCCAGTATCATCATTAGCTGATAACTGTTACTGAAACTGGCTATCACCTGTTTTACGCGACTGTCTATAGCTCGTGCCGTTTTATCAAGTTCTGATAACAGCGCAATGATTATTTCAGCAGTTATTTTGTTCTGCGGGTTTTCCGGCTGATAAAACGGGGTGTTGCGATTAGGAGAATTAAGATGAATACGGCCATTCTGGCCCTGTTTGATAATTTGTCGTGCGGCTTTAGCTGCATTTAATAGTGCCGGAAGTGATAAATCTTCCGAATAGGAGAAACCGGTTTTTTCACCCACCATTGAGCGAATACCTGCACCCTGATCCTGATGAAAGGCTCCGTCTTTAACAATGCCATCTTCCAGTACCCAATTTTCATGAGTGGAAAACTGAAAATATAAATCGGCGCTATCAATTCCTCTGCAATAAGCCGTATTGAGCACTGATTCGGCCTGTGTAAGATTTAACTGATTGTTCAGCAGGAAATGTTTTTCAGCAAGCTTGAATGATTCTAAACTCATATTAATTAACGAATAAAAATAACTGGCCGGATAGTAGCAGAAGTTGCTTCAGATACCCAGATCAGTTTAATTAAATAACCTCAAATACATCAGGTATGAATAGCTCATACTGTGGAGGAGGGGAGTTATTCGCCGTGTCAGTTAATCTGAAGATGGCTTCTCTTTCACTTCAACCTGAATTTCTTTCTTCTTTTTGCCCAGTTCAATTAATTTTGGAGCATCCCAGGAACCGGTGATTTGATAATCAATACGGGAGACTACGTCCAGGGCTGGTTTTAAGAACAGTTTATCGAACACCAGAGCCAGTAGGGCAGTTTGAGGACTGATAGCCCAACCGGCAAGAACGGGCAAACTGGAGCTTAATTTAGGTGTAACCACCATATGTTGATTATACATACCTGTGTTCAAATTGGTTGAGCCCGTAATGGAGATAGCGGCGGCAGTACCATTGATTTTTAAATTCTGGCTATAAGCTACGCCCTTTTTTAGCAGAAATGTACCCGAAATATCATCATAGAAAAAACCTTTTTCAAAAACATCTTTAAAATCAAGTGTAAGCCTTCTTTTAAGGTTTTGTAAACTGAATAGACTGAAGACCTGTGCACCCTGGGCGCTGATCTCTTCAATATAACCTGAGGAAAGGTTGGTAGTAATTTCCCCATCAAGTTGTGACATGTTGAAATCCCAGGGTGCATTTGGCCATCGAAACAGAAATGAAGCGGTTAACTTACTTTTTTTAACACCAGA
>DRNA01000230.1 GCA_011322365.1 Aeromonadales bacterium
AGGTTTCTGACCGGTAATTCATCTGGTTGAGGTTCCTTCTGTCCATTCCCAAAACAGTTTTCAACTTTGCGTATATCACTCACCATTTGTTCAAGTTCATCGGGTTCAAGGGAAGCCTTGTGATCAGGTCCGGGAAGTTCTCGATCTAAAGTAAAGTGCTTTTCAATAACTTTTGCTCCCATAGCTACAGCAGCAATAGCAATTACAATACCATCAGTATGATCAGAATAGCCAACAGGAAGACTAAAATAATCTGCCATTGTCTGCATTGCTTTCATATTCACACTTTCAGTTTTTGCAGGATAATTTGATGTACAATGTAATAAGGTAAGAATCTGTTCCAGAGGTTCCTGAAAATCTAGTTTATTTCTGGTTTGTCGTATAACATCTACAGCTTCATTCACCTCATCTAATGAGGCCATACCTGTTGATAACATAACTGGACAGTTCAATTCAGCCAGTTTTTTTATTAAAGGTAAATTAGTCAGTTCACCCGAAGGTATTTTGATACGTTTCATACCAAAATCCAGCAGCATTTTAGCGGAAGATATATCAAAGGGTGTTGACAGAAACTCAATATTAAACTGTTTACAATGTTTAATAAGTTTAAGATGCAAATCCTCTGATAGTTCAAGTTTTTTTAACATCAAATATTGATCATCATCACCTGAATTGTTTTTTTGATAATCCGCAGTGGCTGTACCTTTAATAACAAGATTGTCAGCTTTAAATGTCTGAAACTTAATCGCATCAGCGCCCGCTTGTGCTGCAACTTCAACTAATTTTAAGGCCATATCTTCCGAACCATTATGGTTCACACCAGCCTCGGCAATAATATATGTTTTTTTCATTCTTATAGTTTTATCGTATTTATTATTTAAATTAATACAATCTCTCTTAGTTCCGTTATAATTATTTTAAAGGGTATTTAAGTTTCCATTGTCCACTTTCCATTTCCCATATATCTTTATTACGGAACTTTTCAACCGTATCCCAGAATTCCTGTTCTGAAACATTATGAAACCTTAAAAAATCCTGAAAATATTCCTTGGGAAATTCATCACTCAGACGATTAACAATTTCAATTGCTTCATCACGAGTCATCTGATCATTCCAGATATCATAACAACACTGATCCGTTGCACGCCAGAATCCAAATTTCAAATATTTGAACCAGATATTTATTTCACACAATTTTTCATCAATATTATCGTAATCGAGAAAATTGCCTGAAAGTGGGCCGTTCTGTCTTCCGACAAACCCCCTTGCTTTGACAATTTCATAATTTCTTCGACCATACCATGGCAAAAAGTGCCCCAAATAAATACTATTAATTCCAGCCTCTTTTAATTTATCATAATCAGGATAGGTATAAAAGAAAACATCCCGTTCAGATACATCATTATCAAGCCAGTCTTTTATTGTCTTTTCTTTTATCAGATCACTATTATCAATTTCCAGTGCACTTGGCTTACTTTCCTGCCTTTGTAAACCACCAAATTCAAATGCAATATCTTCTCCCCAAACAACCAGTGGTACTTCATATATTAAAGCGGTGTTAACCACACTTGAAAACATTGCACTATGTTCTGCCCAGTTTGGTTCCCCCTGTCTTAAAA
>DRNA01000231.1 GCA_011322365.1 Aeromonadales bacterium
GCATCTATTGTGCTAAGTTTCCAGTTTACCGTTCAATCTGTGGGTGATGTGGTCTCTTCAGCAAAAGCGTTCTATCTGGATTTTCCGGCTTCACAAGGGGCAGTGCCTCCCACCAGTTTTAGTAGTTTGATGACAGATACCACACCCTTCACCGGTATTGGTGCTGCAGATTTATACAAGGGGCAGATAACCAGTAATTATTATCTCGAAGCCCCCAGTGCAAACAACCCCTTATCAGTGCTCAATACCCATTGGGTAGGTGCTGATATGGTACCCGATGGACAGGGCGGCCTTATGGCAAACCCGTTTGCCGGTGGCAATTTAACCTATGCAAATAAATTACCTCAGGTCACTGGCCAGGAAACCATACCGTTATTAGTGTCTTATCCTAAAGCTGCATTATGCGCAAAGCCTGCTGCGGGTTATCCGGTGATGATTTTCCAACACGGTATCACTGCTGATAGAACCAATATTTTAGGTATTGCAGATACTATGGCTGCACCACCAGCCTGTACGGCAGTTGTTGCTCAAGATTTACCACTTCACGGAATATCAGTTGATAATGCCGTAAATCAGGGCTTATTGGCAGCCAGTAATGGTGCTATTAGTATTTTCGCCGGTTATGACCAATCTACTGTGCATGAAAGAACATTTGGTGTTGATTTAATTGATAACGCCACAGGCGCTCCAGGAGCTGATAATAATGTTGATTCTTCCGGTGCCCATACCATTAATTTACAAAACCTGCTGGTTTCCAGAGATAATACTCGACAGGGTGTGATGGATTTGTTGAGCCTGGCTCGCGCTATTCCTGCCATGGATATTGATGGTGATGGTAACCCTGATCTGGATTCTGCTAATATCAGCTTTATGGGTCATTCATTAGGTGGCATTGTCGGCACCAGTTTTGTGGCTTATTCAGACAACGTAAAATCTGCAGTTTTTGCTAACCCCGGTGGCGGAATTGCCAAAATGCTGGATGCCTCTTTAACTTTCGGCCCCAGAATTCGTGCTGGACTCTCAGCCGCAGGTATTGATGTTAACGGGCCGGATTACCAATCCTTCCTTTTTGCAACTCAGACTGTGCTGGATTCAGCCGATCCTCAGGGAACTTCTTTTATTGCTCAATCTAATGACGTACCAACGTTAATGTTACAGGTAAAAGATGATTCCGTCGTGCCCAATTCTGTTGCCACAGCGCCTCTTTCCGGTACAGAGCCTATGGCGGCATCACTCGGCCTGACCACGGTAACAGCAACTACGGCAGGTGAATTAGTACCGGGGTCGAGACTATTCACCAAACTCAATGGGGGCTTACACTCGACCGTACTGACACCAAATGACGCCTCAGGTGCTCCTACACTGTTACCTTTTACCGCTGAAATGCAGGGTGAAATTGCCAGTTTCATTCTTTCAGGTGGAGCAGCAGTTCAGGTAGGCGATCCTTCATTACTTGAATAATCAGATATTTTTCCATGTCAGCCAAAAGCCGATCAATTGAGCGGCTTTTTTATTAAAGGCAGGAGAGTTACTCTATGTTACCCGAATACGAGACTTCAGGTTAATTAGGCTGGCTCTGTTTCCCTGATGCCAACTTCAGCTTATTTAATATTCCCTGCGACTGGACATGGATAATGCCAGGGTATTTCCATCAACCTGTTCCAATTCTCCTCCCATCGGTACTCCCTGAGCAATACGGGTAATTTTAGCCTGAGAATTATTAGTCATTTGAGCAATATAATGGCAGGTGGCATCACCTTCAATAGTCGCGCTCAATGCCAGTATAATTTCATCCGGGTTGATTTTCTCCAGTAGAATTGCCAGTTCCTTTAGCCCTATATCTTCAGGCCCAATACCATCCAGAGGCGAAAGGTGACCCATAAGTACAAAGTAAATCCCACTATAGCCAGCTGTCTGTTCGATTGCCTGAACATCGGAAGGCGTTTCTACAATGCACAACTGTTGATGGTTCCGTTTGCTGTTCGCACAAATCTGACACAATTTATTTTCAGTGAATGTACGGCATTGTTGACAATGGGAAATAGAATCCATAGCCTCCAGTAATTTATGTGCCAATTGCAGGGCTCCCTCACGATTCCTTTCCAGTAATTGGTAAGTCATGCGGGCTGCAGATTTTGGTCCTACTCCGGGTAAGCACTTAAAGGACTCAATTAATTCTGCAATCAGTGGACTTTGTGACATTGTTAAACAGGCCTTTAAAAGGGTAGCTCTTCTGTTATACCCTGAAACACAACACATAGCTCTCAAAAAATGTTTGTTTACAAAGGTAAATACGCATCGTTGGCGTTAAATTTGCTGCATTTCAGGACAATCTGAACAGTTACGGGTTAAATTAACTACTTACCAAATAATTGCTAAAAAGGTAACTTAAATCCTGGAGGTAAATTCAGACCATCCGCCAGTCCTGACATACCCTGTTGTGATTTTTGTTCTACTTTTCGCACAGCATCATTTACAGCTGCGGCAATTAAATCTTCCAGTATTTCTTTGTCTTCGCTGAGTAGTGAGTCATCTATTTCTACTCTTTTGACATCATGACGTCCGGTCATGGTGATTTTCACCATACCCGCACCACTCTCACCAGAAACTTCCATATTAGCCACTTCTTCCTGCATCTGTTTCATTTTTTCCTGCATTTGCTGGGCCTGTTGCATCAGGTTTCCGAGACCACCTTTCATATTTACCTCACGGTTCCAATTAATATCAATTAAATAAAAACACCTGTTGACGACCTTAAGACACCTCTATGTGGGTTGCACCGAATCCGGCCGTATTTTAGCATCAAATCGTTTAAGGATATCCTGTACCATAACATCGTTTTTAAGGGAATACTCCGCATCCATTTGTCGTTTTGACTCATTTTTTATCTGGATTTCTCTGGCACTTTCACTTTTTATCTCTGCAGATGCTTCTGAATCAATTTTCAGCTGCAAAGACGCCCCCGTCAACTGCTGTAGTGCCTGACTAATTTGCTGGAGTCGTTGCTCATTTATTGCCTGCTGCGGAATAGTAGTGCAACATAGACGTAACGTAGGCAGAGAACCATTTTTATTGAATGCAATAAAATGGCAATTAATAATTAACTGACGGCTCATGCCTTCCAGTTTTAAATTTTCTGCGATCTCTGGCCAGTTTTGTTCATCTATAGTGACTATTTCAGATGCATTATCGACAGGCTCTAATGGTTTTTTTTCAGCAATATCTGATGGTTCTACATCGTCTTGCTGATTATACGATCCCACTTCCGGTTCAGACAGTGATTGTTCGGGTTCAGGACCAGAATTAGTTACCTCATCAACTTCATCTACCGACTCTTTTGCAGTGGACATACTCTGATCAGGAACAACCGAATCAGCCTGCTTGTTTGTTTTATCTACTTCAGGTGATTGCTTATCTAGTGTTGTCTCAACAGTCTCTGAACTGGCCGGGGTCTTTTTAACCTCGGATGACTCTAAAGTGTTAATTTCAGGTGTTGCTGCAGGCGATGGGATTGTTATTTTTTCTTCCTCTGCAACGGGTTGATGGCTCAATTTTTTATTTTTTTTTTGAGAATCCTGCTGTTGAAACGCCAACATTCTTAGAAGTGTCATCTCAAAACCCATACGGCTTGAAGGCGCTAACGGAAGATCTCGACGACCATGAAGAGCAATCTGATAAAATAATTGTAAATCAGTAGCCGAAATCTGTTCACATAACCGCAGTGCGGGTTCAGGCAAAGAGCTCTGATACTGGCTGATTCTCTGAGCAATCGCCAACTCATGAAAAGCGTGAATAATCTCGGCCAGAACCGGTTCAAAATCAGCACTGAATTGAGAAAATTTCTCGGCTATCCTGAATACCTGCTCATCATCATGCGCAGCCAGGGCCGTGATCAGATCCCATACTGGTGCCCTGTCAATAGTACCTAACATCTGTTTGATGGAAAGTTCTGAAACCTCACCCCCACCATGTGCTATGCCCTGATCAAGCAGGCTCATGGCATCGCGCATACTTCCCTGAGCCGCCTGAGCAATCAGCTCTAACCCAGCTGTTTCAAACTTCACTTGTTCCTGTTGCAGCACAAAATCCAGGTGCTGGCTGATTTCATTTTCGCTCATGTGCCGTAGATGAAATTGTAAACATCTGGACAATACCGTAACCGGTAATTTTTGCGGATCGGTTGTTGCTAACAGAAAAATTACATGGGGAGGTGGTTCTTCCAGAGTTTTCAGTAGCGCATTAAAGGAATGCGTCGAAAGCATATGTACTTCATCGATCAGATAGACTTTATAGCGACCTTCAGTCGGACGATATTGAACATTTTCTAATAACTCACGAGTATCATCGATACGTGTCCGAGAGGCGGCGTCCACTTCTATCAGATCGACAAAACGCCCTTCAGCAATTGCCTTGCAGGCTGCACATTGTCCACAGGGATTGGAGGATATGCCTTCCAGGCAGTTGAGACATTTAGAAAGAATGCGTGCAATGGTAGTTTTACCTACACCACGAGTGCCGGTAAATAAATAGGCATGATGAAGCCGGTCAGCATCAAGAGCTGATATTAATGCCTTTTTAACATGCTCCTGCCCAACCAGTTCATGAAAATTGGCAGGCCGCCATTTACGTGCCAGAACCTGATAACTCATGTTGTATTTTTACTCAAAGATAATTGACCGTAATCTTATCATGCCGAGAAC